>JANOTM010000256.1:0-3859 GCA_031416355.1 Gammaproteobacteria bacterium | reverse complement strand
CGCAGGCATGGAAACTCGCCAGCGTGAACTCGCCCATTTCCACCGGATGGTCCAACAGTTCGTCGTAGTTGGCGGCTGCGTAGGTTCCAAAACCATAAGGCGCGGCGCCGGCGCACGCCATGGCGGTGCCCACGCGCCAGCCTTCGTAGGCCGCACCCACCGGCGGCTGGATTTCCACTACACACCGATGCTGCTCGCGGCCATGGGCCATAAGAAACACACTGGCACCGTTGAAATATCCGTGGCTCGTATCCAGGTGCGCGGCACGCACCGAAAGATCCCAGGCATATACTTCGTAGATAATACTGAGCGGCCCGTCACACGGGTCGCAAACCCAAGTATGTTTGTCGGTCTTGCGCACTGCCAGTGGCCGGCCGGCGGTCTCGGCCTTGAGCTGCACGATGTTGCGCGCGAACTCGCGGATCATGTAGCTGCCCGGTATCCATGCCGGCAGCGAGAAAAACTGGCCGGCGGGATCGGGGTCGGCGACGGTGCACGTCACCTCGAACAGGTGGGCGGCGGGATGGATGGGGGCGATGGAATAGTGTATCGGGGTGGTGTCGGTCATGCCGGCATAATAGCGCAACCTGTACCGAGGAAGTGAAACCTTCGCGTAGGGTGGGCATTGCCCACCATCGGTGCATCACCGAAGTGACGGCTGGTGGGCGATGCCCACCCTACCAATATGTGCGGGATAGAACCGCTATGACTAACCCCCGGCGAGGGTGCCCTCCAGACCGTGCAATATGATCCTAGAGTTTCCTTATAGGGGATTCTAATCCCAATCATTACCCTCACCTTTCTTTCGTGGACGGTCGTAGTTGTACCCTTCTTGAATAACAAATTCGAGATTGTTTCTCGGACCGAAAAATTGTGAAGCAGTTTCGCCATGTGGTCTATAAACCCTAGCGTATCCAGCGCGATGCCGTTGTTTAAACGCGTCGATGTAGTCTACATACCCAAACACATAGAGTTTCTTAGTTCCATTACCAACGTCAAGCACATTTTTCGCGTCCATACTGAAAGCTTCTGGGTTGTTAAAATCTTCCTTCGTAACCAAAAAAGCATGAAGAGGCTTTTTGACTCTCATCACAGAGTAGTCTGGTATCTCGGGAAGTGATTCATCTTTCGCCAAGATATGTGTCCTAAGAAGGATGTCAGTAACTTCAGCAGGAGTTCGCCCGTAGTTTTTGACTTGGACTGTCATCCGACACATACCGGAGCTATCAATATCCAACCCAGATTCAAGGTGAGACATTTTCACATAAGCACGCAATTCGGTTCTGGCGGTATTTTCGCCGCTTGCAACCAATTTTTTAGTGGCTCCCCAGAGTTTCCCAGTGAAAATGGCCAAAAAAAATGTAATGAAAGCAAGAGCTATTGTAGCGGATGCCATGAGCATATCGTTAAACGCTTTTTTATTTTCGCTTTCACGTTCGTGACGGGTTTTTTCGTCCGCATCCTTAGCTGGAAGTATTTCGATAACCAATGGAGATTGATTGGTGCCACGCTTATCTTGGGAGGTGACTTGTGGGCTTTTCTGGGACTGTACTCGAGGTTCTTGAGTGCGTTTAAATGGAACTGGATCGGCTGAATATGCTAAACCAGTAACTCCTATCGCGAGAAAGATCACAACTATGCGAAGCATGGTCAGTACCCCTTGTGAGGAAGTTAATAATAATAGTGGCGTTGCTCAGGCCTTGAGCGTGGTAAGCAAACTCACCAAGCGATGGATATCGGTATATGGGGCAGTGCCATCATGCGCGGTGGCCCGTGTGGACAGTTGCTCCGCACGCAGCATCGCCGCGCCCAAACACTGCCGCGTTTTGGCGAAGTGCCCGGCCTGGCCTTTATCGTAGCCAGGTAAGTGCTGACGCAGCCGCTGATATATCTCAGTGCGGTGCAGTGGGGTGCGCACATCGGCGTAGTGCAACAACAGCCACAGCTCGAAGCATGGCACCGAGGCGATGGCCTGAAACTTCACGCGCTGTCTCTGGTCGTTGCGCAGTTTGCCATCCAGCGCCGCGGCTTTGCCGAGTGCGGCGTGGTAGGTGGCATGGTCGTCCCGGTCGAACACAGCGTATACCTGCTCGAAGGCGCGCGGCTGGATGTTTTTGAACGGATCGCCGTTCACAAACAACTGCTCGCAAAATTCGACTACTTGCAAGGGCTGCGTGCCCAACTGGCTGGGCTGCACCTGCACGTTGGCGGTGTGCAGGCGGTGGTGCGCACGAATTTCGCTGAAGTACTGCGGCTCGGTCTTCCTGCCCTCGCTCACGATGAGTATGCGGTCGTAGGGCGCGCGTTGGGCTTTCTTGCGTGCTAATTGTGCAGCTTGTCTTGCCTTAGGCTGGTTGTCCTTCCCCATCTCGCGGTCTCTGGCCCCAGACTTTTAATTCGCAAATTTGGCAGAAGGAGGTTCGACAGGCGTCTCACTGAAGAACGGCACTGCGCCATAGCGTCCGACAAGATAACCTCGCTCCCAGGCCTCCTTTTTGCGCGGGCTAAAGTCGGTCAGCGGATACAACCTTGTGGATAGATCTTGGTTTTTCTCTGTGAACCATATCTGGTCGCGCCGAAACAGGGAAGCTTCCAGCAGCGAGGTATCGTGCGTGCTGAAAATAAGCTGTGCGCCGTGGGGATTGAGCGTGCTGTTATGGAACATCTCCACCAATCGGCGGACCAGCAGTGTGTGGAGGCTGCTATCGAGCTCATCCACCACCAGTACCCTGCCGTTCTGCAGCACGTTTAGTATGGGAGCCGCCAATGAATACAGACGCTGGGTGCCAAGAGATTCTTCGTGTAATTCAAACCGGGCTGATCCGTGTTCGGTTTCATGCACAAATTGAGGAAAGAGCAGCTCATGCTCTTCGCGATTGCCTTGCACCGGACCACCCGCCGGACTCAGCACGAACTGCTGCCGGAAACCCTTGCGTGGCACGACCTCGATGTCGCTGATACTGATGTCAGCGGATGTCAGAAACTCGCGTACAGCCTGTTTGCCCGACGTGTTTTTCAGTAGCTCGGTAGTGTAATCGGATGTCGGCGACAACCCCGCGCCAAAATACAGAAACTTTTCAGCGATCCAGGTGAATACCGGGCGCAGTAGTTCACTGTTGAGCTGCACGGCGGTGGAGAGAAACAAGGCGTTAGGCCGCGTGGATTCCTGCCAGAGTTTGCGCGAGCCGGTGAGGTGCGAGCTGAAATCGTAAGTGTACGTTTGGGTTTGCGCATCAAATCGCCGTGCAAACCATTGCTGTGGCTTGGCGGTGCGGTATACGAACAGCCATTCATCCATCACGCGCTCTGGCGTGAGGGAGAAGCCGTATTGGTAGCGAGTACCTTCTTGAACAAAGGTGATCTCAAACTCAGTGGGTTGCGTGGCCGTCTTCGTGTCCAACCGAAAAGGCTGAATATTGAAAGTTTGGCCTAACTGCATGACCGTCGCCGACTCCGCCACCACCGCCCGCATGAACGCCAACGCTTGCAGCAGGTTGGATTTACCGCTGGCATTGGGACCGTAAATAACGCAGGTGCGAACCGCATGCCTCAAGGTTTTTAGGTGTGTGGGTATAAGGTGCGTTTCCGCATGCTCTTTATCGTGGGAGGAGGCGATCAGACTCAACACCTGTTGGTCACGGATAGAGCGGTAGTTTTTGACACGGAATTCTAGGAGCATGATCATGGGGCTCTTTATCGTGTATATAAATCAATTTATTGCATAAAATATACAAAAATACCAGTAATTTTTAATTATTTGGCCAAAATAAAGGCTATATTTTCGGGTTGGCAAAGCATCCACAGAGAGGAAAGCCACAGGATGGGCTTTTTTACAACTTATACGAGCCAGTCACGCCAG
>JANOTM010000255.1:0-7367 GCA_031416355.1 Gammaproteobacteria bacterium | reverse complement strand
AAGACGGCTTCGGTTTTGCGCGCGTCGCCCAGTTCCTGTCCAATACCGGCGACAGCCTCAAGGTTGCCCTTACCTTGCTTTAATTGCAGAACATGGGCGACCTCAAAGGTCTGGTGCTGGATCTGCGCAACAACCCGGGCGGCGTGCTGAACTCCGCCGTGTCCGTGAGCGATGCCTTCCTCACCAAAGGACTCATCGTTTACACCGAGGGACGGGTACCGGATGCCCAGCTCAAGTTCAATGCCACCCCCGCGGACGTGCTGAACGGCGCGCCCCTGGTGGTGCTGGTCAATGGCGGCTCGGCGTCGGCATCCGAGATCGTGGCGGGTGCTCTGCAGGACCAAAAGCGCGCCATCATCATGGGCACCAAGACCTTCGGTAAGGGCTCGGTGCAGACCATCATACCCATGAGTAGCGGCGCCGCCCTTAAGATCACCACCGCGCGCTATTACACACCCAATGGCCGCTCCATTCAGGCCTTGGGCATCGTGCCGGATATCACCACCGAAGAAGCCAAGGTCACCAAGCGCGACAAAGACAGTGACGACATGCTGAAAGAAGCGGACCTGGCGGGCCACTTGGAACACAAGGATGCGGTCGTGCCCAAGAAACCGCAAAAGGGTGTCAAGCTCGAGACCGGTGGCGAGGACTACCAATTGCAGGAGGCTCTCAACCTGCTCAAGGGCATTACCATCTTCAAGACCCAAAGTAGTAATTAGGCGCGGTAATGGGCAAGGGGCTGCTGCTCGCCTCGGTCTTGCTTTTCGGGCTACTGCCGGCATCCTGGGTGCCGGCGGCAGACCCGCCGCCGCGCGCCCGCATTGCAATTATCATCGACGACCTCGGCAATAATCGGCTCACGGACGATAGGGTCGTGCGCTTGCCAGGCGCGGTGGCGTGCGCCATTCTTCCGCACACGCCCCACGCCACACGCATCGCCCAGGAGGCCCACCGGCGTGGCAAGGAAGTCTTGCTCCACCTTCCCATGGAATCCCTTCATGCCCAGGAACCCGGTCCCGGTGCCCTGGACACCTCCATGTTTGAACAAGAGTTGGCCAAAATGCTCGATTACAATTTGGCCAGCGTACCGCATGCAGTGGGCATCAATAATCACATGGGCAGCGGTTTCATGGCCGACGCGGCGCGCATGGCCGTGCTCATGCGCGCGATACATCAACGTGGCGCTCTGTTCTTTATCGACTCGCGCACCCATGCAAGCAGCGTCGCCCTTGGCGCGGCGCGCGCCGAGGGAGTGTCGGCCTTAAGCCGCGACGTGTTCCTGGACCACGAGATCAGCCCCGAGGCCATAGACCGGCAGATGCGAGCCTTGATCAAACTCGCCCAGCGACGCGGCTATGCTGTGGGTATAGGCCATCCCCGTCCTCTCACCCTCGCCGCCCTAGAACGCTGGTTGCCCACTTTGGACAGACACGGCGTGCAGCTCGTATCTCTGTCCAGCATGCTTGATACTTTTCCCATAAAGGAGGCCTCGCCATGGCCAGTGTCCTTGTCCCCCTAGCCCCGGGTTGTGAGGAGCTGGAGGCCGTCACCATCATCGACCTGCTGCGACGGGCGCAGATCGATGTGTACAGCGCCGGTCTCACCCCCGGCCCGGTGACGTGCAGCCGCGCCACCGTCATGGTTCCGGACATGACCCTAACGCAGGCATTGCAGCGCGAATTCGATATGATCGTATTGCCCGGTGGCCAGCCGGGCGCGACCAATTTGGGAAACGACCCGCGCATCATCGAATTGCTCCAGTCCATGGCGCGCTCCGGCAAATACATCGCCGCCATTTGCGCCGCGCCCGCGGTGCTGGCGCAGGCAGGGGTGTTGGCGGGCAAGCGTGCCACCGGCTATCCCGGTGCCCTGGAACGAGCCGGGCACCCGGACATCTCCATCACTAACGGCAGTGTGGTCAGCGACGGCAAGATCATTACTTCGCGCGGGCCGGGCACTGCCATGGACTTTGCCTTAGAACTGATCCGGGTACTGGTAGGCAAGGAAAAACGCGATGGTGTGGAGGCGACGCTGGTGCGACCTGCGGAACATGCGGTAGCCCTGCTTCCCGACTGGGGATGAAGACCAATAAATCTTGTCACGGACTTGGTCGAGAGCCCTCTCTGCGTGCCGGGCTCTTTCGAATACGCCTTGAACGAAATCGTTGACCAGCACATTGATCTCACACCGTTTGCAGCACGTTATGCCAACGATGAAACCGGGCGCCTCGCCTACGATCCTGCGGTACTGCTCAAGATTGTGTTATACGGCTACTACAAAGGCATCGTATCCAGCCGCAAACTGGCGGAAATCTGCGAACGCCATGTCGTGTTCATGGCGCTGTCCGCCGACACCCGACCGCACTTCACAACCCTCGCCGACTTCGTGACGCACATGCACCAAGAAGTGACGAGTGTCTTCACCGATGTCCTGCTGTATGCCAGCGAATTGCATCTGATCGGCCGGGACACCTTCGCCATCGACGGCTGCAAGCTGCCTAGCAACGCCTCAAAACAATGGAGCGGTACCTTGAAGGACCTGCGCCACAAGCAAAAGAAGCTCGCCACCGCGGCCCGCAAGATCGTCGCGCGTCATCAGGCGCAGGACGCCCAGGAGAAACTCTCCCCAATCGTGGGCCAGGAGGAGAAGAAACGTGCCACCTATGAACGCAAAATGGCGCGCATCAAGGGCTTCCTCAACACTGCCAAGCCCAACCTCGGCCACAGTGGCCACGAGCGCCAGAGCAACATCACCGACCCCGACAGCGCTAAAATGTCCACGAATCACGGTGTCATTCAAGGTTACAACAGCATTGCGGTGGTCGATGCAAAACATCAGATCGTGGTGACCGCCGAGGCCCATGGCGAAGGCCAGGAAGCCCATCTCTTGGCACCCATGATCGAAATCACGCGTGCGCAATGCAAAGCCGCCGGCATCGCCGACGACGTCTTCAACAAGACCAAACTAACCGCCGATGCCGGCTATTCCAGCCAGGACAGTGTGACGTACACCCAAGCCCATCATATCGACGCCTATATCGCCGACCGCAACCATCGCCAACGCGATCCGGCGTTTGCGGATGCCGACCGTTATAAAGATCGCCCGAAAGGATATTCTTGCTTGGGCACAGTGAGGGCTGCATTATCGCGCGCAGGTGAGCACAGTGCGCCCATCTGTCGTTGGATTGATTCTGCTTTGTCCGTTTGTCGATGATATAGGGTCGATTCTTACCAAACAGGCATTGCAGCTAGAAAGCTACGTCGACGGTTCGCGCGGCCTCCGTTCGCCGCTCGAGCTTTCCTTAGGCGGCATGAGAGCGAACTGTAACTTCAGGTGATATCGACACGTAACAGAGACATCGAGAAGAGTTATCCAAAGGCGGACTTCGTATCAAAGTTGCGCCGACTTGCGGATGCCATCGAAAATGGTGAGCGGTTCGCCATGCTCTGTGTCGCCGTCTGACATCGTTGTGTCAGTGGACGAGATACTCACGCAGGGCCAAGCGACGCCGGGCACAGAGTAAATAAGGAAACGTCGTGCCCTCTTACCGCGTCCGCTTGAGGCGCCGCGCCACCACCGGTGCGTGGAAGTCGTCGGCACGAACTTCGACGGCGTTGTGCCATTCAAACAACCATGTGTTCTCACCGGGTTCCAGGGGCCACTGTAGAGGCCGCTTTCGGATGCCTCGTTACATACTGCACGCCGCCAGCTTGCCGCAGCTGTCTGCGCACAGACGTCACGTCCTTACCGCGAGTCGATACCGTTTAGTGCCGGTTGTGGCCGTCGCCGCGCGAAAATGGCGATTGCGCAGGTGCCAGGTGCGGCGGTACGGTTCTTGCAATCCCTTAGCCACGTGGAGTTTAAACTATCGTTAAGTAGGGTATTTATGAAATTCGGGGCGGGCAGTTGCGTAATTTTGGGAGTGGCGTTGTGCGGTAGCGTCGGTGCCAACGATGAGTTCACGGGCGCGCCCGAATCCGTGTTGTTTCAGGACATCCCGTCGGTCTATGGCGCTTCGAAATACGATCAAAGCGTGCTCGACGCGCCCTCGTCTATTACGGTCGTGACCGCCGAGGAGATTGCGCGCTATGGCTACCGGCATTTAGCCGATGTGCTCGGCGCCACCCGGGGCTTTTACACGCGCTATGACCGCACCTATCACTACGCCGGTGTGCGTGGCTTCTCGCGTCCGGGCGATTACAACACGCGCCTGTTGTTGGCCATCGATGGCCGCGCTATCAACGACAATCTTTATGGCAGTGCCGGCGTTGCCGACGATATCCCGGTCGACATCGACACGATAGAGCGCATTGAAATCATTCGCGGCCCGAGTTCGTCGCTCTATGGCACCGGTGCGTTCTTCGGCGTTATCAATATCGTCACCAAGCGCGGGCGCGATATCCAGGGCGCCGAGGTCGCGACGGAATATGAGACGCCAAACGCACGCAAGGTACGCGTCAGCGTCGGCGGCAAATCGCCGGATCGCGGCGAGGCGCTGTTGTCATACTCGCGCATGGACCGGAAAGGCAAACGGCTCTATTTTCCGGAATACGACGATCCGGCCACCAACAACGGTGTTACCGAAGGCACCGACTACCAGCGCAACGAAACCGCGACCGCAAAGCTCAGCTGGGGCGACTTCGCCGTGCACGGCGGTTTGACCAAACGCACCAAAGGAACTCCGACCGGCGCGTTTTTCACTGACTTCAACGATTCGCGCAATCAAGTCACCGACGATCGTTATTACCTCGACTTACGTTATGAGCATGACCTGGCGCAGGGCAATGTCAGTGGACGACTGTTCTACGACTGGTACGACTACGACGGCGACTACATCTATGGCGGTGTGCCGAATCATGACTACGGCTATGGGCGCTGGTGGGGTGCTGAGCTCAAATGGGTGCAGCGTCTGGGCAGGCATCGTGTGACCGCGGGCGGCGAGTATCGAAACAACAGCCGGGAAAATCTCGGCAATTTCGATCCGACCGTCGTCTATATGGACGTGCGCCACCAATCGGTTGTCTGGGCCGGGTACATGCAAGACGAAGTGACGCTCGGGCGGGACTGGCTGTTCAACGCCGGTGTGCGCTACGACCACTATGAAACCTTCGGCGGCACCACCAATCCACGGCTGGCGCTGATCTATCGACCCTCGCGCGATGCCGCGTGGAAGCTGCTCTACGGTCAGGCGTTTCGCACGCCGAACAGTTTTGAAATCTACGCGCAATCGAATACGACCAAAATGAATCTCGATTTGCAGCCCGAGACGATTAAGACCACCGAGCTCGTATATGAACGCTATTGGGGCCGGTCGATGCGTGCTGCCGTCACCGCGTTCGATTACGATATCGAAAACCTCATTAATCGCGAACTCGATGCCAGCGACGGTTTGCTGGTATTTCGCAACGGCCCTGGTATTCGCGCGCAAGGCATCGAATTCGAAGTGGATCGCGACCTCGTCGGCAACCTCCGTGGATTCGTCAGTTACGCCTATCAACACAGCGAAGATACGCTTACCGGTACGCGTCTATCCAATTCGCCGCGCAATGTGGCGGTCGTGAGATTACTTATGCCGGTGCCGCGCATCGGAATCAACGCAAGCTGGGAGACCCGTTACAACAGCGAGCGCCTAACGGTCGCCGGCGAAACCGTCTCCGGCTTTCATGTAAGCAATTTGGTACTGACCAACACCGCGTCGGCGATGGCGGGGCTGGATATTACATTCGGCATCTATAACGTTTTCGACAAGGAATACGCGCACCCGGGTTCGGCGGAACATCTCCAGTCGTCGATCATGCAAGACGGACGCAGCTATCGACTCAAGTTCGCGTACAAGTTTTGACAGCCGATGCGTAGCAGATCGTTACTGTTGGCCCTGCTGCTCGCGGCGCAGAGTGCAGCGTTATCCGCGGGCGATCGTATCGTCGTGGTGATGAGCCACGGCAGCGCACCCTACCAGCAGGCGCTGGCCGGATTTCGGGAGCAGCTCGAACGGCAGGGTGTGCGCGCGCAAGTCGATGTAGTCGAGATGAGCGCCGATACAGCAGAACCGTCGACCTTGTCGAAAGTGCCTAGCGCGAGCGCGGTGTTAACCCTCGGTGCGCGCGCGACGCGCGAAACCATTCGCTTGTATCCGGACACAAGACTCATCGCCACCATGATTCTCGGCGCCGGTGACATCGCCGGCGCCGTCAACGCCGGTGCGGTCGTGCTTGAATTCCCGTTGGCCACGCAGATGCAGTGGCTGCAGAAGGTCTTGCCGCGCCACAAAACCGTGGGCGTCCTGTTCGGCGCGGATAAATCGCGCGCGCACATCGAAGAGATGCGGCGCGTCGCCGCACAGCTCGGCTTGCGGCTGCACGCCGAAGCGATCGCCACGCCACAAGAAATACCCGAAGCGTTGGCGCGGCTCGCTAAGCACGCCGACGTATTGTGGGGAATACCCGACGCTATGGTGCTGAACCCGCAAACGGCGGAGACGATTTTGTTGTTTTGCCTGCGCAATCGCATTGCCTTCATGGCGCCGTCGGAGGTGTGGGTCAAGGCCGGCGCGCTGTTCGCGCTCGACCGCGATTACGCCGACCTAGGCGCGCAAGCGGCTGAACTCACCGCCCAAGTTGTACGCGGCGCGGAACCGAAATCCTTGCCGGTGGCGACCCCGCGCAAGGTCGCATACACGGTCAATCTGAAGGCCGCGCGCCATTTGCGCATCGTATTGGATCCAAAACTCATACGCGACGCGCGCCAAGGCTACGAATGAACGCCCGCAGCTTCATTCCGCATAGTCTCACCGCCAAGTTCAACGCCTTGACCATCGGCTTGGCCTGTACCCTGACCGCGGGCGTGGTGATGTTCGCCGTGCGTTACGCCAGCGCCAGCACTTACGATGAGGTGTTGCGCAACGGTACTAAGCTCGCCGAGCTGGTGTCGCAAACCAGCGAGTATGCGGTTTATACCGAGAACGCGGCGGCGCTCGCGCAAGCGACAGCGGGCCTTGCGGCGCATAGCGATATTGCCTACGTCGCATTGATATCGGCCGACGGACGCGTGCTCACGCAACGGCGGATGCACGAGAAAATTCCGATCCCGGGGTTTACGCCGGGCGCCGCCGGCGCCGTCGGTTATCGCGATTTTGACGACGCCGAGACCGGTCATGGGCATATCGACGTGGTCGCGCCGATTCGCGCGCGGCGCTTCTCCGGCGACGACGAATTGCTGGAGCTGCAGCCGACGGCGCAACGCGAACAAATTATCGGTTATGTGCAATTGGGCCTGAGCCTCGAGGCCATGCACGACCGCATCCATCAATTCGTGCGCGGCATATTGGCGTTCGCCGCGGTGGTTATCGCCTTCGGCGTCGTGCTCAC
>JANOTM010000254.1:0-1733 GCA_031416355.1 Gammaproteobacteria bacterium | reverse complement strand
CAGAGAGATGCAATCCACGGGACACGGCGCCAGACACAATTCGCAGCCGCTGCATTCCTGTTCCAGAACCGTATGCATCAGTTTGCGCGCACCGAGTATGGCATCCACCGGGCATGCGTCTATGCATTTGCGGCAACCGATGCAGACCGCCTCGTCGATGAGCGCCCGGGTGCGCGGCCTATGCCGGCCGTAGGTTGGATCCAACGGCTTCACACCCACACCCAACACCCTCGCCAGGGCATGCAGGGTGGTGACATCCCCCGGTGGGCACCGGTTGATGTCGGCCTCGCCGCGCGCCAGGGCCTCGGCGTATACGCGACAACGCGGATAGCCGCACTGGGTGCATTGGGTCTGGGGCAGGCAGGCGTCGATAGTGTCGATGAAGGTGGTCACGGGTAAAGTCTATATATAGGTATGATGAGCAATGCCCTTGCGATCGGGCGATGATGGATCAATGCCAGGAGAATAACAGGGATTACCATGAAAAAGACGCCATCCATTTCATTTACGCAACGCGGCGGCTGGTGGGTGCTCGCCCAGCTGCCGGTTTTGGTCCAGGCCGTCGCCATACCTTGGTGGACGGGGGTGGGGCGGTTTGATCCCGCCGTCGGTTGGCCGCTGGTGGGGGCAGTGCTGGTGGCGGTGGGATTCTTCATTACCGTGGCGGGCCTTTTGACATTGGGCGCTGCGCTGACGCCGTTCCCCCGCCCCTTGGGAACTGCCAGCCTGCGTCGCCAGGGCATTTACCGCTTCCTGCGGCACCCGGTGTATGCCGGCATGATATACGCCGCCTGCGGTTGGACGCTGGTGTGGATGAGCCCGGTGGGCATCTTAAGCGCGGCGCTCACTACTGTTTTTTTCGATCTCAAGGCGCGGCGCGAGGAGCTATGGTTGCGGCAGAAATATAAAGACTACGATCGTTACACTCAGCATGTGAAGAAATTTTTGCCTGGTATCTACTAAATATCACGCCACCAATAATGCGCCTGGTTGTGGCGGTAAGAGGTAGGGTGGGCACCGCCCACCGTTCGACTGAATATTGTTAAGAATTTATCGGCGTTATTTCACCCGCATGCCCGGCTCGGCGCCGCTGTCGGGCGCGAGTATCCACAAGTCCTTGCCGCCGGGTCCGGCGGCCAGCACCATGCCTTCGGATAATCCGAATTTCATTTTGCGCGGAGCGAGATTGGCCACCACCACGGTGAGCCGGCCTTCCAGGTCTTTGGGGTCATAGGCCGAGCGGATGCCGGCGTAGATGTTGCGTTCCTGTCCGCCGATGTCCACGGTGAGTTGCAGCAGCTTGTCGGCGCCTTCCACGTAATCCGCTTTCACGATACGGGCGATGCGCAGGTCGATCTTGGCGAAGTCGTCGATGCTGATTTCCGGTTTGATGGGTTCCAGCGCGCCGGTAATGACAGGAGCAGGAGTGGTGGGTTCGGTCATTTTGAGGTTCTCTTTGGATTCGTTCAGCATGGCTTCGATCTGTTTCGGGTCGACGCGCGAGATTAAATGTTCGTATGGGTTGATCTTATGCCCGGGGGGTAACACGGCAGACTGATCCCACCGCATTTGTGCATCGTTGTGGCCCAACATCTTTTTGACCCTGCCAGCGGTACCAGGCAGGATGGGATGTAGAAATACAGTCAGCAGCCAAAACATATTGATGGCGAGGGTGCAAACCGCGTGCAATTCCTCCTCTTGACCCGAGAGCTTTGCCAAGTTCCATGGCTTTT
>JANOTM010000253.1:0-3718 GCA_031416355.1 Gammaproteobacteria bacterium | reverse complement strand
ATTCTTTTAAGTAGCGCGATTTTGCAGGCACAGCTTGGAACGCAGTGCAAATGACAAAATATGGTGGCGTAATCGCCCGCGCAAACCGAGGTCAACAAGGTCGAGGCTGCCAGCTCCAGTGTCTTTGTCTCCGGCTGGCGTCCGGCCATAGGCTGGATCGGCGTGCTGGCGCTCGCCTACCAGTTTCTTCTCTACCCGATCCTGCAATGGCTGCCCATCGATAAACAACCGTCGGTACCGGACGCCAACGTGCTTTTCACTCTTGTCACCGGCATGCTCGGCATCGCCGGTTTGCGTTCGTTCGACTAGCTCAAGGGGACGGATAGCAAAAGTGTCGGTAACTGATGCCGATATAGATTTCACGGTGCTTTTCTACACTCCTGCCGATCAGAAGTGAGGTTTGGGGAACACGACGGCACTAGCTCAACTGGGGCTTCGCCGGTAATACGGAAGGCTACGGCCAGCCGCTTTCTCTTCGACATCCGGATACAAGACTGCAGCTCTATATTCGGTTTACAAGCGACCCCGCCGGTCTTGCAGGGTAAAGCCCACCATGGGTGTAGCCATGCCCCGGCCCAAGGCCATGACTTTAAATAACTCGCCCATTTCCTGCGGCAAGGTGAGTTTTTTTATTTCCTGCATCAGAGCGATTTGGCGGCGCGGGTCTGGGTCTTGCGGGGTTTCGGCCAGTTGGGTGATGCCATTGGCGGCCAGGAACGCGGCCTGGGAGGTGTAACCCAGCAGCGTCAGGCCGGCATCGGTTGCGGCTTCGGCCATGGCGGTGAATTCCACGTGGCTGGTGATATCTTGCAGGCCCACAAGCACGAGTGGGTTGTCATGGGCGCGATGGCGGTAGTGGCACAGGAGTGTGCCGGCGCTGCGTTGAGAGTGGAAATACTCGGCACGCCCATAGCCATAGTCCACTAATAAAATAACGCCGTGTTCGAGCACCGCTGCCATACTCCGCAGCCAGGCTTCGGCCTGGAGATTAATTTCTGAAATATAACCGTCGGGCACGGTGGCCAAGTCTAGGCGCGCCGCCAACACCCGGCTAAGCGCCACCTCCGCGGGCACCGACCGCCAAACGAACCCGCCATTTTCCCAGGCGACATCCATACGCTGAAGCGCACCGTCTTTAATACAGAAACGCTGCACCGGCATGGCATCCAAGACCTCGTTGGCCACAACGATACCGCGAAAACCGGGTGATGGCAGGGTATCGAGCCACTGTACGCGTGCGGCCAAATGCGGCACCTGTTGCGCCAGCCGCTGTGCCTGGCGTTGGCGCAGGTCGGCGCTGAGTTCCAGAATGTAATAGGTCCGCGGCAGTTGCTCCAGGCATTCCAATTCCCTCAGCAGGTCTGCGGCCAGGGCGCCGCTGCCGGCGCCCACCTCCAGCACATCGGCATTGCCCAACTCCTGCATCAGCGGTACACACTGGTGCGCGAGGCAGCGCGCGAACAGCGCCCCGAGTTCGGGCGCGGTGACGAAATCACCGCAGGCGCCGAACTTAGTTAAGCCGGCGCTGTAATAACCCAGCCCCGGTGCGTACAGGGCAAGCTGCATGAAGCGCGCGAAATCCAGGTGCCCGCCGGCGTCATGGATTTCGCGCCGTATCAGCTCAGCCAGGACCTCGCTGTGCGCCAGTTCCTGTGCGTCTGGTACCGGTAGGACCCGAGTCGCGGACACGGCCTGGCCGAGGTTGGAATGGACATGGCTATCGACCATGGAGGGCAGTTGGCCTGGGAGATATAAAACGGTATTGTGACATAGATACTCCAATCTTTTATGAGGGCACTATGCAGTCACAAGCATTAACGGGCAAGGTCGCGTTGATCACCGGAGGCGCGCGCCGTGTCGGCGCCACCGTAGGCCGGCTCCTGCATGGAGAGGGCATGAATCTGGTGATACATTACCGCTCCTCCAAGGACGAGGTTGGGGCGCTACAGGCCGAGCTGCAGGCGCAACGCCCTCATTCCGTGGCGGTGGTGCAGGCGGATTTGCTCGACACCGCGCGTCTGCCGGAACTAGTAGGTACTGCCGCCGCCGCCTTTGGCCGGCTGGACGTGCTGCTTAACAATGCCTCTAGCTTTTATCCCACGCCCATAGGCCAGGCCACGGAAAAACATTGGGAGGAATTGTTGGGTTCCAATTTGAAGGCCCCGTTCTTTTTGTGCCAGGCGGCGGCGCCGTTTCTTAAGAGCAGCAACGGTTGCATCATCAACATGGTGGACGTACACGCGCAGCGGCCGCTGAAGAATTATCCCATCTACAGCGCTGCCAAGGCTGGCCTGCTGATGCTAACGCTATCCTTGGCGCGCGAATTGGCGCCCGAGGTGCGGGTGAATGCCATCGCGCCCGGCACCATCTTGTGGCCAGAGCATCCCATGGAAGACCACATTAAAAAACAGATCCTCGAGCGCGTGCCGCAAAAACGCTCGGGCGAGCCCATGGATATCGCGCGCACGGTGCTGTTTCTGGTGCGCGATGCCGGATATATCTCGGGTCAGGTGATCGCCGTGGACGGCGGCCGGTCGGTGGTGGCATGAACGCGGCGCGCGTTTGGCGCAGCCTGTTGGCCGTATGGCTAATAACGCTGGGGGTAACACTGGCAGGGACGGCGCTGGCCGGCAAGGTGTACAAATGGGTGGACGCCGACGGCCACACTCAGTTTTCCGACCATGCGCCGGACGCGGCCCAGGCAAAAGAAATAACTATCCCCACGTTTACCGAACCCACAGAGCTTGCGTCCATACCGGGCAACGCCGGCGGACGTGGGATAAAATTGTATACCACCGCCCGTTGCGGCTACTGCAAGCGCGCCCGCGCATACCTGGCAAGCCGCGGCCTGGCCTATACCGAATTCGACGTCGAGACCAGCAGCGTGGGGCGTGCCGATTATGCCAGGCTCAAGGGGCGCGGTGTGCCGATTATCTTTGTGGGTGACCAGCGCATGGACGGCTACACTGAGGCCGGTTTCGCTCAGTTGCTGCAAAACGCGGGGTATTGATACTTTGCAGAGCGTCAGTCCGTGGCGTCGCTTTCGGGCAGATGCATGTCCACCTCCCGCAGGTAGTCGTTTTTCGCGGCGCGCCGCCGCCACATCTCGCGGTAGGTGATGCCGGTCTTAGGGTGGCGTGCGTCGGGGGCGATCTCGGCCAGGGGCCGCAGGATGCAGGCGTATTCGTCGATTTCCGGCCGCGGAATATGATGCAACTTATTGCTCACTACCAGATCGCCGTAGAGTAATAGGTCTATGTCCAAGGTGCGGGCCCCAAAGCGCGCGCCATTGCGCACACGGCCGTTGCGTTGTTCAATTTCCGCCAGCGCCGTGCTGATTTGCTCCAAGGTATCCTCGGTATCCAAGGCGATCACTAGATTATAGAAATTATCGCCCTTGAATCCGATGGCGGGTGACTCGTAGACTTTCGATAGTGTGAGCGGTGCATATCGCATAGCTAATTGCTGCACACCGTGGCGGATGTATTTTTCTTTTTCTATGTTGCTGCCTATGCTGAGATACACCCTAGTCATTCAGCCGTCCCCGGCGCTGAAACATAGCGACATATATAACGCCGGTTTGTAGGGTGAGGCGGAGTTATCACGAACACACTTAACGTGTGTTCGTGCCGCCGAACGGGTGCAACGGGTTTTGTTGACCCCGGGCTGGAAGCATCGCCCACCACACATGGCTGCGGCTGGCGCACGCTGGTGGGCG
>JANOTM010000252.1:0-6237 GCA_031416355.1 Gammaproteobacteria bacterium | reverse complement strand
GTCCATATACTCATGACCCCTCAGCAAGAACAAGGCACAGGCAAAGTCATGCAAATGCTGGGACGCTATTACGTTCAATACTACAACTACACCTATCAACGCTCAGGTACCCTATGGGAAGGACGCTATAAAGCCACTCTGATAGATTCAGAAGCCTACTTATTGACCTGCATGCGATACATCGAGTTAAATCCCGTCAGAGCGGAGATGGTATCGCACCCCTCTGAGTACCCATGGTCAAGCTATCACTGCAATGCCCTAGGCCAGCAAAATGAATGGGTCACCCCGCATAAGGAGTACTTGCGTCTGGGCAAAACGGACCAAGCGCGACAAGCGGCCTATCGCCAGTTATTCAAGCACCGCATACCCGAAAGCAACTTGGAAGAAATCAGGGAAGCAACCAATAAAGCCTGGGTGCTCGGAAATGACCGATTCAAGCAACGCATACAGAAGCAACTGGCAAGACGCGTCGAACCCAGTGCCAAGGGGGGAGACCGAAAGTCTGAGAAGTTCAGGATCAATCGAGCCTAGCCTATTGAAAAGCATAAACACTAGGTTTCCACGCGCCTTGCGGGGGAGACCGCACAGCCAAAGCGGTGTTGCCGCGAATTGACGCCATGAACCGTGCGCCCTCTTCCCTCACCCGGCCCTGCGGGCCACCCTCTCCCGCAAAAACGCGGGAGAGGGAAAGCCGGTCGGCCTGCGGCCGGTTCATGGGCAGGGCGTTTTTCAACTGCTGGCCACTGCTTACCCTGTTGCTGGTCAGCGGTTGTTCGTCGCTAAGCCTGTTGAGCGCTACGAGCGGTTCCAATTATCAACGCACCGGCAATCAGGCCTACGGCAAGGATCCGCGCCAGACGCTCGATGTTTATGTTCCCGTCATGCCCATGGAAAACGCCGACGTGGTGATGTTTATTTATGGCGGGCGCTGGCAATTTGGCGATAAAGACGAATACCGCTTCGTTGCCGCCGGGCTGACGGAAAAAGGTTTTATTACCGTTATCCCCGATTATCGACTCTACCCGCAAGTGGATTGGCGTGATTTCATTGCGGATACCGCCGCAGCCTATCGGTGGGTGGAAACGCACATCGCCGCTTTTGACGGCAATCCGCGCCGCATTTTCATCATGGGACATTCAGCCGGCGCGCATATCGCAGCCATGGTTGCACTGGATTCGAAGCTGCGTCAGCAAACCGGCAGCGATAAAGCGCCCTGTGGCCTGATCGGCTTGGCGGGACCATACGATTTTCTACCGATTGAGCATGCCGATGTGCAGCAGGTGTTTAAAAGCGCGAACCGGCCGATGGAAACGCAACCGATTTTCTATGTTGATCGCAATGCGCCCTCGATGTTGTTGCTCACGGGCGCAGCGGACACCACGGTCAAGCCGGGCAACAGCTATCGCCTGGCCGCTGCGGTGCACGCGCGCGGTGGAAAAGCCGAAGTCATTAGCTACCCCAAAGTAGGCCATGCCGGAATCATAATGGCCATGGCGCGCCCTCTAAGTTTTCTCGCGCCCGTGCTGCAAGATGCGACGAGCTTCATCCATAAAACAGCTTGCCCGTAATCGGCAACTAAAAGGGATGGAGGATTTAACCCCCTCCGTCACCTTTAATTGCTTCGCGCTAAATGCGACAAGTGAGGCCCGGCACCATGGTAATTCAAGAATATGTACGGATACTTAGAATCCCGTTGTTGCTGGTGACCGTAAATTTCTTATTGTCTATGGCGATGATGTTATTACACCTTCAGGAAGGTGTTGTTAGTATGTTCGCTGATGTTGCGTCCACGATAGTGAGCATTGTCGCTATCTGCCTAGCTGGCTGGATCACGATGGCCGATTCTTCAAAATCTTTGTGGACAGCAGCATGGGTGGGCGTAGTGGTTTTCTTCGCTGAGCTAGTAGTATTAGGGGGTTTGTACGTGTTACTAGGGCTGGGAGCGAACGGCATCGGTGAGAGCGCCTCTACTGGTGCAGCCTTGTTTGGTGTGGTTATTTCATTTGGTCTACTGAGCCCAGTCGCCCTCCTGCTGGGAGCCAGTGGTGGATGGTTGCGGAAAAAGAAGGAAGCGCAAGGAGGGCCAACTTGAATTCTCGTGCTAGGTTTAGCAACGGACACCGTATCATGTCGGTGATCCTGTTTCTGGCATGGCTGGCGTATGGAATTCCCCTGCTGTCCTTCTCGTCAGATATGATCGATAAAGTGGGAGAAGGAGTTCAAGAATTCGCGCATCAAAACGAGCAATCTATACGATCACTCAACGCGAAAGGTGTTACTGACATTGATATCAACCACGTCGGGTCAAATGTTAAGAGCCAGCTTAAGACCCAGCGTCTGTTTCACATTGCAATGGTTTCATTAGGACTTGGCGCCGCCATAATGGCGTTCTTTTCAACCAGGTTTTGGCGATCAGCCATGGTCAGTACCTCTCTACTCTATTTCTGGGTCTGGTATGTTTCAGGTGCGATGGCGCATGTCTCGTTTGTTGAGGCATACCAACTCAAATGGATGATGGCAGAAACATTGGATACCGTGAATTCGTTTCTTATTCAGGACATCATATTGCCGGTTGTACTTGTTGCAACAGCCGTATACATAGTCACTGAATTCTTGTTATCGAATAGTTATAGGAGTCGGAGTGAATGATAAAACGTAGTAACGCGGTAGGCCGCACCCCGTAGGGCGTCAATGAGCAAAGCGAATTACGCCGCATGGGTCATTGCGGCGTGTGCTCTTCAATCGAAAGGCGCTTACGGGGGGCTATCCGACATTCTGGTCGATGTCGGGCCACCGTTCCGGTCAATGCTGGTCCAATGAGCGTGAAGCGTGGGTTTTGCTGTGCCATTCCACGCGTCAGCGGCCGGGGCAGACGAGGCGCAAGACGCGTGATATGCTTACAGGCAAGCTCACTCAGCGAGACACCTCCATGCCCAGCGCTAACCGCAAACAGCAAGCCCACGCCCTGATCGACAAGCTCCCCGACAACGCCACCTGGGACGATATGATGCGTGAACTCTATGAACACCAGGCGATCGAGCGCGGACTTGCCGACAGTGACGCCGACCGCGGCGACGACGTGAAAACGCTACGTGCCAGGTACGGCCTACCTGAATGAGGGTCATCTGGACCCCCGAGGCGCAAGCCCAGCTCGATGGCATCTACCAATATCTTAAACGCGATGCACCATTCTATGCCAACGGGGTGGTCGATAAACTAACGCGCCGCTCCTAGCAATTACTCGATCATCCGTACTCTGGGCGCATCGTGCCGATGTACGATGACCGAAACCTCCGGGAACTGATCGCCTACCCGTATCGCCTGATCTACCGTGTGAAGACAGATCGCATTGATGTGATTGCGGTCTTCCATGGCGCGCAGCAACTGCCAGAGTCGTTATAACGCGCGGCCTTCGATGTGCATGCTTGACACGGCGAGCCGGCGAACACGATATTGACCATTCGTTCCCCCGCGGTTGTGATAGGGGTCACCCGACGGCGTGCCACAACGCGGCGTCATATCGAAACAACCCCCTACCTCCCCTCTATGGGGAAGATATTCACCCCCCGCTTTGCTATAACTATTAAATGCTGTAACTTAAAAGTAATGACTGTGGCGTGCTCGCCCTAAGAAGCATGTTTAAGGATAAAAACAGCATGACCACCACCCCTGAGGTTTTGATCGTCGGCGCCGGGCCCGCGGGTATGGCGGCGGCCTTGCGTTTGGCGCGTGCCGGGGTCGGGGTGCTGGTGTTGGAGGGCGCGGAGTACGCCGGGGCGGAGAACTGGTCGGGCTGTGTGTATCACGCCGACGGCCTGTTGCGCGAGGACGTCCTGGGGAAATCCTTGTGGGATACGGCGCCCAAGGAAAGGCGCATCGTGGCGCGCAGTCTGTTTGTGCACGATGGCATGCACGCCGCGGGTTTTGAGGCGCGCGCGCATGAGGGCAATGATTACGGCGAGGCCTGGACGGTGCTGCGGCCACGCCTGGACCGCTGGTTGGCCCAGCGCGCCATGGATTTTGGCGTCACTTTGCTCACTGGCACCACGGTCAGCGGCCTGCGCTACCACGGCGCGCGCGTGGTCGGTGTCAATACCAATCGCGGCCCCATGGAGGCGCCGCTGGTGTTCATCGCCGAGGGTGATGCCGCCGGTCTGTTGGCGCGCGAGGGCCTGGAGAAAACCGCGCAGCCGCATTATGCCCAGGGCATTAAAGCAGTGTATCGTTTGGCACCAGCCGTCATAGAGCGGCGCTTCGGTGTTAAACCGGGAGAAGGGGTGGCGCAGGAATGGATACTGCGCAACGGCAACCTGGCGGGGCGCGAAGTACCGCTCAATATCACCGCATTCCTTTATACCAATCACGCCTCTCTGTCCTTGGGCCTGGCTCTGCCTCTGGCGAAACTTGCGCAGGGGAGTGTGGCCAATCATCCGCATCTATTAGAGCGTGTATTGCGCACGCCGGGCATTGCCGGTTACCTGGAGGGTGCAACCCAGGTGGCGTATGGCGCTAAAGTCATACGTTCCGGTGGCGTGGGCGAGACGCCCCATTGGGTGCGCGATGGCCTGGCGGTGGGCGGCGGCGGGCTTGGTTTGGGGCAGGAGATTCCTTATCCCAATTTCATCGGCCCGGCCATCACCAGCGCACTTACTTTCGCCGACGCGGTGCTGCGCCTACGCAAGCGCGACGCCGATTACACCAGCGCCGCATTGGAGCAGGAATATGCACTCGCGCTGCAGCGCAGCGACGATTACGCCAGCGCCCAACTGATACGCCGCTGGCCCGAGGCCATCCATGGCGGCGGCATGTTATTCGCCCACCTACCTGCGCTACTCGGCCAGATGGTGGACGCGGAAAAATTACCGCCCAAGCAAGCAGCGGCCCAACGGCGGCGTGCCTTGGCGATGCAGTTGGGCCGCCTACACAAGGACCTGGCCCAGGCCTTGGGTATGGCGTGGGGTTTGTGGCCGCGGCTGCGGGCGCCGCACCTGCGGCCGGCGCCCTTGACGGTCACGTTCCTGGTGTCGCGCCAGGGCGCGACACCGGTGGCCGCCGCCTGGGGAGACAACGCACTTCTTAAGATGATGGCCAAGGCCATCGGCCATTTTTACGGCCGGCGCTTACTCAAGTTTGAAGATCGCATCAATATGATATGGCGCGATCTTGGTACCCTGCCCATGGCCTTGTTGCAGGTAGGACGTTTGGGCCTGGGCGCGCTATCCGGTGGCCTGGCTTTGGCCTCGGATCTGGCCGCGTATAAAATGTTATCCGTGCCGCTACGCGAGTTTTTACTGCGACCGTATCACCGGCATGACGACACCACGCGCAAGCTGCTCAACTGGGCCCAGGCGCGGCGCACCCCCGCCACGCCCACGTCCTGGATCGCGCCCCTGGAGCGGTATGTGCCCGATACCCGTCATCTCAGCGTACCGCTATTAATAGGAATCGACGCCGCGCAAATGCTGCGCAATGTTTGTCCGGCGGAGGTGTATAGCTTGGCCGGCAAGCTCGGGGGCGTGGCCAGTCAGTACGAGAATTGTATTAAATGCGAATCGTGCCGGGTGACGGTACCGGGCATAGACTGGAACCGCACTTCCGCCCACCGTCTGGCGTACCGCGTCCCCGGCGATGGCCGCGGCGGTCACGATGCCTCGGTGCGCACGCCCTTAATACTCACGCCACCACCGTTGCTGGCGCTGGATGACTATGGCAAAAAGGTCTGGACCGATCTTTATCAATCCCTATGTGCGCGCCCGGCCATGGTGGGTGAAGAATGGGTGCGGGCCTGGCGCCGCAAGTTGGAAGAAGCGCCGCTGGAAGAAAGCGTAGATGCCGATCACAGCTTGACCGCGCGTCTCGGTGGCTGGTTGGACAAACAGGCTTACGGCTGGATGGAATCGGAACTGCGCGCCCTGCTGGAACAGGCCGCGGCCCTGCCCCCGGATTACACCGGCATGCGTACGGTGCAGACCCATGCGCAACGCCTGCGCGAGCATCACTGGCAGCCATTGCGCGCGCAGTTTACGCCCGAGCGCCATAAACAATTGGCGCAACAGAATTGGGACCATGCCAGCATGGTGTCCATACTGGCGTGGCTCAATGAGGCGCGCGAGCATAGCGTGCATGCGGTGGAATGGCTGGCCTCGTGGTCACCGGCCCTGGCGTGGCTTGCCGCCAACCATTATCTGGCGGAGGCCTATGCCGGGCGTGCATTGAGCGATGCCTTGGCCGCACCGG
>JANOTM010000251.1:0-11757 GCA_031416355.1 Gammaproteobacteria bacterium | reverse complement strand
AATGGACGCGACCACACTACGCTCGCTATTGCAGGCGTTTTACCAGGTATTTCCGCACGGCGTGAGCTTCGCCAACCTTAACACCGGCGATTTGGTATTGATTGGTGCAACGCAGCCGCTGCTGTTCGATTTCCCGCACATGAGCCGTATCCTGGAGCAACCCAAAATCCGCGCCACGCTCAGCACTCATGGAATTCTCGCCCCAGCGGATCTGCTTTGGTACTTCGCGCTGTCGCGTGATGAAGCACTGGTGGCTGCAGGCAACGCCCGACCCAACACCGACACCAATATTATTTCCGAGGTACGCTTATCCGCACTAACTGCGCAGCCCAGTGGGGACGAAGATCCCTATGCATTTTTACGCCGGCATTTTCATTTAGATTTGGTTCCCTATCTGGGCAGCAACGCCGCCGACCGGCTCTATGCCCAAGCCGATCGCTATTTTTCCAGGAACGATACAGTCCTGGTCGAGATGGCCGCACAACAACTAACAAAAATCGACTCGGTGCGCGGGCGCGGCATAGATTATGAGCGTGCCTGGCGGGCGCACGATTATGTGCGCGCCACCGCTCTCTATGCCCAACACCAGGAGTGGCCTGATCGTACGCACAGGCAACATGCCCAAATGTTGGCACAGCAGGGTCGTTTAAATGAGGCGCGTAAATCGCTACGACGAATTAAGCATCCCGTTGTGCGTAAACCCGCGTACGCTGAACTACCGCCCAAAACAACTGGCTGAACCCTGCTACCTCCGTTGGTGCGCAAGCGCCACGCGGTATCCTTCATGATGCGCACATAGTTCCGCATGGGTGCCGATGTCGGCGCTGCCATTGCCATTCAGGTAAACGATCCGGTCAACGCCCTGCAGGGTGGAATAACGATGCGCGATCACAAGGGTGGTGCGGCCGCGGCGCACAAAGGCCAAGGCTTGCTGCAAGGCCATCTCCGCTTGCGCGTCCAGCGCCGAAGTTGCCTCATCGAAGATCAGCAAAGAGGATTTTTTCAGCAATACCTGCGCGATCGCCAAACGTTGCCGTTGCCCACTGGACAGGCGCGCGCCCTGCGCGCCCAGCCTGGTATCGTAGGCCTGCGGAAGCTGGATGATAAATTCATGCGCCTGCGCATGGCGCGCAGCGGCCATTATCTCCTCTTCGCTCGCATCGGCGTTGGCGAGTAGAAGGTTGGCACGCACACTGTCGTCGAGAAAAAATGGTTCCTGCCATACCACAGCTAGGTGCGCGCGCAGCGAGGCCATGCTTAAGTCACGTAGATCGTGGCCATCCAGATAAATAGCGCCCTGGATCGGATCGTAGAAACGTAATAAGAGACGCGCGAGCGTCGATTTGCCGGAACCGCTGGCCCCCACCAAGCCGATAAATTCGCCCGGGCGGATATGGAGATTGAAGCCCTGGAGTATGGCCGGTGCGCCGGGATAGGCAAAGCCCACATCCACGAAACGCACCTCGCCTACGACCTCACACAGGGCGCGTGCTGGCACGCGCTCGCGCACCACCGGCACGCTGTCCAGAATTTCGGCCACGCGCGCCGCAGCGGACGCACGAATCTGCGATTCGACCGGAATATTGGCGAGCCCTTGCAGCGGTCGCGCGAGATAGCCGGTATACAATAGGAAATTGATCAACCCGCCCAGGGTCAGTACGCCGCGTCTTATGGCTTCCACACCCAGCACCACGAGTATGATGGCGCACAATGCGGCCAGCAATTCAAAACTCACGACAAAGGCGTTTTGGGTCAGCAGATTGCGCATGGCGGCGCGGCGGAAACTGGAGAATATCTGGGTGAAGCGCGTCATCATCGCCGGCTCGGCGTTGAATGAGGTGATTCCCTGCAGGTTGGCAAGGGACTCCTCTTCAAACGCGCTCATGTTCCCCTGGCGTGCGAGAAATACCCCGGAAGAGCGCCGCGTGCGCGCGGAGAAATAGCGTTGATGCAGCCAGAACAACGGCAACAAGGCGAGCGCCACCAGGCTTAAACTTGGCTCCATCCATAACAGTACCGCGACATACACCAGAAACGTCAAACCGAAAGCGAATAGCTGACCGGGCACCAGGACCAGCAACTGCGACACGCGGCTGACGTCCTGCGCCAGTCGCGTGAGGAGATCGCCCACGGCATATTGGGTTTTAACCGGTGTAGCCAACAGTAACAGATGTGCATACAGCGCGCGCCGGACTGAAAAGATCACGCGCTGCTCCATCCATTCGTACAAATAATAGTTGGCGTAACGCAAGAGCTGCAGTAATACGACCAGCGCCGTTACGGCGAGAAAATATCCGGGTAACGCCTCGAAGCGGCCGGTGTGCAGCAGGTCGAATCCATGCCCGACCATCCAGATCAGCGCCGCCGAGCAGACAGTGGTGCCGAGTATCACCAAGGCGTTCACCAGTAGACGTGCTGAATGCGGCCTCAGGTAATGCGCAAAGCGGCGCATCGAATGCATTAAATTAGGGGAGGAAACACCTGTGGCATTGGGGGTCATCGGCAACGTCCTGTATTGGATAACTACACGCTGGGGTGCGATCTTAGTGTGTGCGGGGGGCGCCTGCCATTACCGTATAAGCCTTAAGCATAGAATTTATTGGAATACATCGAAAGCGCATGGCCGACATTTATTCCTGCCGCGTTTCGGTAATTAATGCGTCGGCGAGCGTAGGGTAGGCGACGTCTATGTTGAATAGCGGGGACCTGGGGTATTCTCTCATACGAGAATAACGCTGGTACCCGCCTGTTCCGATGCCAGGCGCGATAGTTCGGCAAATAACTCGTTGCCGTTTTGATCGTTGACCCAGTGTTTTTTTCCCACATCGAAATTGTAATGGAAGCCGCCGGACCGGGCCGCGACCCAGATTTGATTGGCCGCCGCCTGCTTGTTGACGATGATCTTGCTGCCATTGGTGAATTCCAGGGTCAGGATGTCACCCGAATTCTCAAAGTCGATATCGGCGTCGGAGGTTTCGATCGCCTCCTCGATGCGCCCCAATATGGCCGTGGCCTGGCGCTGGAAATCCGCTTCATTCATAGGTGTCATTCGCGCACCGGTTTGCTATGTTAGTAGAATAGGCATGTTACCTTAAGCATTCACGATATGAATAGCGACTCATGTATTACCCCTGGATTTCCGTTGTGTGACATAGCTTTAAAGGCAAAATGAAAAAAAAGATATTAATACTGGGAGGTTATGGTGTACTCGGCCGTCAAATCAGCGCCATGCTCGCCACCGATACAGCAATGGAATGCGTCGTGGCCGGCCGCGATGCCCGTCGGGGTAAATCCTATGCCGATTCCCTCGGTGTCCAGTTTCAGACCGTGGATACGGCTAATCCGCTGGCCTTGCGCGCAGCGCTGGACGGTGTGTTTGCCGTGGTCGATACCTGCGGCCCGTTCCAGGGGCGCGCCTATGGCGTAGCCGAGGCGTGCATAGCGCAAGGCACCCATTATGTGGACGTGGCGGACGCGCGTTCCTACGTGGAGGGTTTTTCGCGACTCAACGAGAGCGCCCGCGAGCGCGGCTGTCTACTCGTAACAGGAGCGGGCACCGTGCCCGCGGTGACGAGCGTCCTGGTCGACAGCATGGCCGGGCGCTTTGATCGCATCACCGAGATCCACACCGCCATTTCCACGGGCAATCGGGACGCGCGTGGCCCTGCGACCCTGAGTAATATTCTGAGCTATGCCGGACTACCGTTGCCGGTGATGGAGCAGGGAAGTTGGCGCACCCACTACGGCTGGAGTCGTCCCCAGAACATCCGCTTTCCGGCACCAGTGGGCAAGCGCCGAGTGTATTTGATTGACACGCCGGATCTGGATATTTTCCCGCAACGCTACGCTGCACATACGGTAAGCGCCCGCGCCGGCATGCAATTGGGCCTGTTCAATCACGGCTTATACGTGCTTGCCCGGCTCAAGCGGCATAATCGTATTGCGGATCTGTCGCGGCATATGCGCCCCTTGCTCAAGGCCAGCAGGATGTTCCGGGCCGCGGGCGACGCCACCGGTGGCGTGCGCGTGGCGGTGCGCGGCGAACACAACAGCCAGAAAGTAGAACATCATGCCTTCCTTATTGCACGCGATACCCACGGCATCGTTATTTCTGCCAGCCCGAGCGTGGCGCTCATCCGCAAATGGGTGCACCAGGGTGTTTCCAGCACAGGTGCGGTGCCTGGTGTGGGCCTGCTGACCCTGGATGATATCCGCCAGGTGTTGCGAGGCTATGATATCTCTCTGGTATATGCCTAAGCTTCGCTGCCTGTTTATCCGTAGAAGCAGGCAGGCTACACTAGCACCCTAGCAACAACACTAACTTGTGTACTCTATTAAGGTGCAGCAATGAGCCATGCAGTACGCCTAGGTGCGGCACACCGGCCGATCTATCTCCTGGTTATTCTCGTATTCAGCGGCGCGCTGCTGGTCGGGTGCGGCAAGAGGGGCCCCCTCTACATGCCAGATAAAAAACCGGTAGTGCCGGCGACGACGCCCGCCAACACCCCGGCCGATGCGTTGCAACCTTAACCACAAGATCACTTCCATGACTGCATTCGAATACCGTCACGGCCGCCTATACGCCGAAAACGTCGCGTTGACCGACATCGCCCAGCGTGTCGGCACACCCTGCTATATCTATTCCCGCGCCCATATAGAGGCGCAATGGCGCGCGTTCGATACTGGGTTCGGACGGCGCGATCATCTTGTGTGTTACTCGGTCAAGGCCAATTCCAATCTGGCGGTGCTGAACGTGCTGGCGCGTCTCGGATCGGGGTTCGATATTGTGTCCGTGGGCGAACTCGAGCGCGTCTTGGCGGCCGGCGGCGATCCCGCCAAGATCGTCTTCTCCGGTGTCGGCAAGACCGAGCATGAAATGCGCCGCGCATTGGCGGTGGGCATATACTGCTTCAATGTCGAATCCGAGGCCGAGATCGAGCGCCTCAACCGGGTGGCGGGCGAAGTCGGGCGGCGCGCCGCCATCAGCCTGCGCATCAATCCGGACGTGGACGCCAAGACCCATCCGTATATTTCCACCGGCCTTAAAGAAAACAAATTCGGTATACCCATGGCGCAGGCACAGGCCGCTTATCTACGCGCCCGGGACCTGCCACATGTACACATCGTCGGTGTGGACTGTCATATCGGCTCACAGCTGACCGAACTCACCCCATTTGCCGATGCCGTGGACCGGGTCTTGCACTTGGTGGACAGCTTGGCGCTGGCGGATATTCCCTTGGAGCATGTGGATCTCGGCGGTGGCCTGGGCATACGTTATCGCGACGAGAACCCGCCGGAGCCGGGCGCATATATTGCGGCCTTGTTGCAGCACTTGCAGGGACGGAATGACCAGTATCGCCACCTGCGCATTTTGATCGAACCGGGACGGGCCATTGTGGGCAACGCCGGCGTATTGCTCACCACGGTGGAATACCTAAAGCACAGCGAGGCCAAGAATTTCGCCGTGGTCGATGCCGCCATGAACGATCTCATGCGCCCGGCGCTATACGACGCATGGCAGGAGATCGTCCCGGTGATACAGAATTCGGCGCCGGTAAAAATCTACGACGTAGTGGGTCCGGTGTGCGAGACCGCGGATTTTTTGGGACACGACCGGCCGTTAGCGATACGTGAAGGCGATCTGTTAGCAATACATTCCGCCGGCGCCTACGGCGCATGCATGAGTTCCAATTACAATACCCGACCACGCGCTGCCGAGGTCATGGTGGATGGCAGTGAATTTCACGTGGTGCGGCGGCGCGAGACGCTGGAGGACCTGTTGTTGCCTGAATCCATGCTGCCGTAGTTTCTTAAGGGAACCTCTAATAATTCGTCATTCCCGCGAAAGCGGGAATCCAGAATTTTGAAATAGATGATAAATCAGCAGCTTCTGGATTCCCGCTTTCGCGGGAATGACGGAAATTTGAATTTTTAGAGGTTCCCTTAAGCTTTAACAAAATTATCGGACCTTGAGGGTGTTTTAGAGCTCGCGCGGCCAGCGCGTACAATTTAGCGGCCCTGATTATTTTTGCCAAATACTTGGTCTAGCCGCGGGCTGCGTTAATATGTTCCATGGACCGCATACCCGAACCCGATCTCATGAATGATGCCGCCCAGGCGCAGGCCTATGCCTTGGCGGATTTCTCCGAACCGCATAATCAATTTGTCGGCCAGTTTCGTCGGTGTTTCCCGCGCAGTCGGCCCACGCGCGTCCTGGATCTGGGTTGCGGCACGGCGGACGTGACACTGCGTTTCGCGCGCGCCTATTCCGAGTGTTGTATGGTGGGCATAGATGGCGCACCGGCCATGTTACGACATGCGCGCGGCGCTGTGGCCGGAGCCGGCATGGACGGGCGCATACAGTTGATGTGTGTCCGGTTGCCGCAGGTAACGAAGCCCACTCTTACTTCCCGCCCGGGCGCAGAAGAACCGTCTGCGCCCGTTCGGCGGGGAAAAGGTCCACTGGACCTTTTCCTGTTCCGCCTCACCTCCCAGGGGGAGAAGGGGAGAAGGAAGCCCTCACCCCTTGCCCTCTCCCAGGGGGAGAGGGGGAGTCGGGGTGAATCTATTATATGGTTGGGTTTCGATAGTATTATCAGCAACAGCCTGTTGCATCATCTACAGGACTCCGCGATATTATGGGGTGCCCTCAAATCCTACGGGCGCACCGGGACGCATGTGCTGATCATGGATTTATTACGCCCCGCCACGCGCCGCGCGGCGGCACAGTTGGTGACGACCTATGCCGGTGGTGAGCATGAACTGCTTAAACAGGATTTTTATAACTCCTTGCTGGCGGCTTATACTGAGGAAGAGATAAAAATCCAGTTGAAAATGGCCGGGCTGAGTAAGCTGAAAATCCAGAGAGTCAGTGACCGGCACATAATTGTTTACGGTGATCTACCATGAAAGTTGACACGACCAGCGGGTTCATCAATCCCCCGGAGTCTGAAATAAAAGCCCTGCTGGAGCGCGTGCATACCATCGCCGTGGTGGGTCTTTCCCCCAAGACCGATCGCCCCAGTCACCGGGTGGCCGCGGCCTTGCAGAGTTATGGTTATCGTATTATCCCTGTGCGTCCGGCGGTCGGTGCGATATTAGGTGAAACCGCCTATAGCGATCTCCATCAGGTACCTCATAAGATCGATATGGTAGAAGTATTTCGTGCCCCGCAAGAAGTGGAGCTCATTGTGGATGCCTGCATAGCTCTTGGCATACCGGCCTTATGGTTGCAGGACGGTGTAGTCAACCCGGCCGCAGCGCTGCGCGCCCGCGCCGCCGGCATCATGGTGGTCATGGACCGCTGCGCCTACCGGGATTATGGCCACTTCTTTGCTCATGGCAGACCCACTGAAGTTTGAAGTTTTTATGTGTGCCTCAGGCACGTGTGTCCGAGCTTGATCTCCCGATAAGAATATCTACACTGAAAAGACCGTACCGCGATGCCTGGCGTCGTTCAGGTCCAAATAATACTAAACAAGGAGGTAAGTCCCATGGGTTTGACGCGCCTGTCTTTTTTATTTTCTGTTGCTGTGCTGCTATTCGGTTGCGTTTCGCAACCCAAAACAGCCGACGCGTTACGCGACAACGTAAAACGCAATGCCACCTTCAGCAGCAGGGAAGTCTTCGAGGTCAAGAAACCCTATCGCCAGGTATCCGATACCCTGCGAAAGAAGTGGCTTGAGTGTCTGGACTCAACGGCAACGGGTTCCTTGCGCCGGGGGATGGGTTTGGTTGCCGTCCAAACCAACGTGTATAAACCAAATGTTGCCGTTACCGCGCAGCGCACCGAGCTAACGCTCCAGCACAAGGTCACTAGCGGCTCCACACAACTGGGTAGTCCGCCAGCGGATGGGTTCTTTATTATTGTTGCCGATGTTTATCCTGCCAATACCAACACGTCCCGCGTTGATGTACAGAAGCATACGCTGGGGTATGCGGGTGTCATGAAGGCGATCCGTCATTGGGCGGAAGGAACAAACATGGGTTGCCCCGATCTGGCCCAATGAAACAGCGAAGGCGTTGTGTGCAAATAATTATCAAGCTAGTCTGGTTTTTGACGTTTGCCGGGGTTCTGGCTGGTTGCTCCGGCTTGCCTCGGTACGAGAGCGATCTCCCAGCAAACCTGAACGTCAAGGCAAGACTTAGTAGCCCCCTCCTTTTGCATACGGCACCGCTGGCCGGCACGTTCGATGCGGATATGCATGTGACCAGTGTCGATCGCCGCTGCCAGAAGAATTACCGCGGTAGCGTGAAGCTGGGCAGTGCGGCGGTGAGGGTTGGTATTCCGGCCGACCAGCCCAGTTACCTCGTATTTGAATTTTCAGGCCGTTCGTTCCTCACCCGGGGTACCGCCAGCAGCAGTACTTACGCAACGCTGCTCACGCCCCGCAGCGGCTATCAATATGATGTGGATGTGGCATATGCCGATGAGATGTACAGCATAACGGTGTACCAGCGGAATCCGCGCAGCGGCCTGCGACGCGAAGTCGAGCGTCAGCCGTTCAGCGCCTGCAAACCCAATTAACTGCCCATCCAATATTCGCCTCGCTGCTTTGGGCGGTGTAGGTTTCGCCGAAATCCGCAATGACCCATTGATCCGGCCGGTGCCGAGTCAATGGCGTTGTTTTCCGCGACCCAGAATGTAGCGTGCGTACGATAGTCGCAGGCGCCGCGACAGGCGCCGCGCCCAGGCCCAGTCCACGGCCAACAGCGACAGCCCCAGGGGAAACATCCAGTAGCCGAGTACCGGCAGGAAGCCCAATATGCCACCTACCATGAGCAGCACGCCTAATATTATGCGCACATGCCGGTTGTCGCTGGCCTTGAGCCGGTGGAATTGCTTAATAAAAAATGCCTTCAAGATGCTTGCTCATCGCCTGGTGCTGAAGGGGATTAATATTCAGGTTTATTTGTCCCGGCGCAAGCGGTAATCTGCGTACATGAGATTGAACTTTACAAAAATGCACGGTCTAGGTAATGATTTCGTGGTGCTGGACGGCATACGCCAGACCCTCTCCCTTACCCCCGACCATATCCGTAAAATCGCCGACCGCCGGTTCGGTATCGGCTGCGACCAGGTGCTGGTGGTGGAGCGCGCGCAAAACGCCGGTGTGGACTTCCGCTATCGTATCTACAACAGCGACGGCGGCGAGGTGGAAAATTGCGGCAATGGCGCGCGCTGTTTCGCCCACTTTGTGCGCGCAAAGGGTCTCACCACCAAAACCGAGATTGCCGTGGAAATCCTTTCCGGGGTTATTCACCCGCGCATCGAAGACGACGGCCAGGTCACGGTGAATATGGGGGTCCCGCGCCTGCAGCCGTCGGAAGTGCCGTTCGCGGCCGATAGTCGCCAGGACATCTATACTCTGGAGTTGAACGTGGGGTCGGTGCAGGTGTTCGTGCTCTCCATGGGCAACCCGCATGCGGTCCAGATCGTGGATAACGTGGATAATGCCCCGGTGGCCATACAAGGACCACTGATCGAGAATCACCGACGCTTTCCCCAGCGCGTGAACGCCGGCTACATGCAGGTGCTGGATCCTGGCCACATACGCCTGCGGGTGTACGAGCGCGGGGCTGGTGAGACCCTGGCTTGTGGCACCGGTGCCTGCGCCGCGGTGGTGGCGGGTAGGTTGGCGCATCGACTGCAGGAGACGGTGGATGTGGCGCTGCGCGGCGGACATCTGCGCATCGCCTGGAAGGGCGAAGGGCAGCCGGTATGGATGACGGGACCGGCAAGCAGCGTATTCGAAGGCAACATCGATTTGGGAGATCTATGACTATAAAACGGCCGAGTGGTGAGCACGAGCAAGAGCAAGAGCAAGATCAGGAACTCTCGTGGGAAGAGGCAGTGTCCCGTTACCTGCAAGAGAATCCTGACTATTTCCTGCATCATCCGGATACGCTGGCGACGCTGACGTTGCGGCATCACGCCAGCGGCCAGGTGGTTTCGCTTATCGAGCGCCAGGTACAACTACTGCGCGACAAGGACGAGAAACTCTCGCGCCAGCTGCGCGAACTGCTCAGTATCGCGCGCGCCAACGACGTCTTAAGCGAACGCCTGCATCAGTTCGCCGTGGCGATGATAGACAGCGTCGCGTTGGACGAGGTGCTCAGTACATCGCGCGATATGCTGCGCCAGCAGTTCAAGCTGGAAGCGGTCGTTATCTTGATCAAAGCCAACTTCGACAGCCTACGCGGCCGGCCCGAATGTGTCGAGCCGGGCGATCTACGTTTCGACGGCGTAGTGCAAAAATTCGCCGCTGCCGGCAAACCCCTGTGCGGTGATAAATTGGACACGGACACGCTGAACTATTTGTTTGGCGACCAGGCGCAGGTCATACGCTCCAGCGCCCTGGTATTGCTGGCGAGCGCGGATGCGCGCGCCGTGCTCAGCCTAGGCAGCAGTGATCCACAGCGCTTCCATCCGCAAATGGGCACCATGTACCTCTCCAAATACGGTGAATTGCTCATGGCGGCCATAGGCCGGTGCCTGTAACGCACGCCGCCATGGATGCCGGCGCGCGACTACAGGTCGATTTATTTCTCCAGTATCTACATAACGAGCGGCGCGCCTCGTCGCACACCGTCACCAGCTATCGTCGCGATCTCACCGGCCTGCAGAGTTTCTGCGATCAGCACAAGCTGATGTCATGGCAGGACATCGATGTGCCGCACGCACGCGCCTATGTCAGCCACGCGCACCGCCGCGGCCTGTCGGGGAAAAGTATCCAGCGCCTATTATCGGCGGCGCGTTCGTTCTATGGGTTTCTGCAGCGCGAGCAGATATTGATCGGTAATCCCTGGCTCGGTATTACCGCGCCCAAATCCCCCAAGCGCCTACCGCATACCCTTAGCGCAGACCAGGCTGCGCACCTTGTAGCCATCCCCACGGCGGACATTATCGCTGTGCGTGATCGCGCCATACTTGAATTATTGTATTCCTCCGGCCTGCGTTTAGCGGAGCTGGTGTCGCTGGATGTAGCGGACGTGGACCTGGCCGATGAAGTGGTGCGCGTCACCGGCAAGGGCAGCAAGACCCGTGTTGTGCCGGTAGGGTCGCAGGCGCGCGCCGCCCTGCAGATATGGTTGCGCGCACGCGTCGCCTGCGTTACCCCGGGGGAGCACGCCCTGTTCGTCGGGCGCAGCGGCCGCCGCCTAGGCGTACGCTCGGTGCAGCTGCGTTTGGGCGTGTGGGCGTCGCGCCAGGGCATGGGGGTGCCGGTGCATCCGCACATGCTGCGCCATTCCTTCGCCAGTCATTTACTGGAATCCAGCGGCGACTTGCGCGCGGTCCAGGAGCTGCTGGGCCATGCGGATATTTCCACCACCCAGATCTATACCCACCTGGATTTTCAGCATCTGGCCAAGGTCTACGATCAGGCGCATCCGCGCGCGCGTAGAAAATCGCGTGTAGATAAGGGAAACAGCAAGTAGTACGTGCCCGGCCTCGATAGGAGTCCCTTTTCTCTGTGCGCAAAGGGTATCTCCACATTTATTTTTGGCATCTTCATCCCCTCTCCCTCTGGGAGAGGGGTAGGGGTGAGGGTGCTTTGCTTGGCGTGTCGCGCTACCGCGCCGTTTTAAAACCTACTTGCGGGTCCCGCCCCGGCCGCTCTCGCGCATCCATGCGCTCCGCGGCACTCGCACATCCCTGTGCATCGGCCGCTTCCGGCGTCGTGCCTCCCGCGGCACTCGCACATCCCTGTGCATCGGCCGCTTCCGGCGTCGTGCCTCCCGCGGCACTCGCACATC
>JANOTM010000250.1:0-7550 GCA_031416355.1 Gammaproteobacteria bacterium | reverse complement strand
CAGGGTCAGCATGATCAGGCCAGGGATAATGAAGGCGCCGTAGCTGATCCCGTCGATCTCGACCATGCGCGAGCCTATGGCCGAGCCGAACACCACGAAATAGAGCGAGGTGGAGAGGACCGGCGAGGCGATGCTCTGCATCAGGGTGCGCCCGGTGCGTGCGAGCTCGAAGATATAAATTGCGCGGATCGCGTGCAGGTTCATGGCCGTGCCCTTACCAGGTTAACGAAAATTTCCTCCAACGAGCTTTGGCTGGACTGGAGGTCTTTGAAATCGATGCCGTGTTCGTTCAGGCGCCGCAGCAGGGCGGCGATACCGGTGTGTTCGCCTTGGGCGTCGAAGGTATAGATCAGCTCGTTGCCGTCGGGTGAGAGTTCCAGCGGGTATCCGGCGAGTTCCGTGGGTATGGATGCCAGCGGGCTTTGCAGGTGCAGCTTCAGCTGTTTCTTGCCGAGCTTTTCCATAAGCACGGCCTTGTCTTCCACCAGGACGATCTCGCCTTTACTGATTATCCCGATGCGGTCGGCCATTTCCTCAGCCTCCTCGATATAGTGGGTGGTGAGAATGATGGTCACGCCGCTTGCCCTAAGGCTGCGTACCATCTCCCACATGCCGCGCCGCAGTTCCACGTCGACGCCGGCGCTGGGTTCGTCCAGAAATAAAATCCGTGGTTCGTGCGACAGGGCCTTGGCGATCATCAGTCGGCGCTTCATGCCGCCGGACAGTGTCATGATCTTCGCATCCTTTTTGTCCCACAGGGACAGGTCGCGTAATACCTTCTCGAGGTACGCAGGATTCGGCGGTTTTCCAAAAATACCGCGACTGAAGTTTACCGCGGCCCACACGCTTTCAAAGGCATTAGTAGAAAGTTCCTGCGGCACCAGGCCGATCTTGGAGCGCGCCGCGCGATAATCCACAACGATGTCATGGCCGTCGGCCAGCACGCTGCCGTGGCTGGGATTGACGATCCCGCAGATGACGCTGATCAAGGTCGTTTTCCCGGCGCCGTTCGGGCCCAACAGGGCAAAGATCTCACCCCGCAGAATCTCCAGATTAATATTTTTGAGCGCCTGGAATCCGGACGCATAGTTCTTGCTGAGATTGCGGATTGAAATAATAGACTGCACACGACCTCCGAAGGAAAACCCGGGTCAGATCCCATTATTCGCTAATATTAGCGAATAATGGGATCTGACCCGAATGGCACTTACTTAAGGGCACTACCCAATCAATTCACTGCTTAGGTCACAAAAGCTCCACGCCCGTCATTCCCGCGCAAGCGGGAATCCAGCGGTTTTTGCAGGCCTCCTGGATTCCCGCGTGCGCGGGAATGACAAAAAACCCTGCCGATTGCCTTAAGTAAGTGCTATTCGGATCTGACCTGGGTTTTCCTTCGGGTTTTCTTATAATACCAGGATGTAAGACCGGCGTAGGCATTAGTGAGAATTTTGTTTTATAGGAAGGGGCATATTATAGCTCAGAAGGAATAGGGCCCTTGTCCTATGCTGGTACTGAATTAAGGGAGCTAACATGGAAGTGGCTGGAAGTTCTGCGCCATTATTACGCCAGGCTTTTCATGAAGTGTCTATTTTAGAGATCTTTCCCCTTGCTATTGTTCTTTTGGACAAGCGCAGTCAAATATTCCAGTTAAACGCCGCTGCCCAGCGCATTATCAAACAGGCAGATGGTTTGGACATTATCCATAACCGCCTTGTCTGCACGCAGTCGCGGGATAACCGCGACTTGCAAGAACGTATCCGCGGGGAAATCGAGGGTGGTAGGTCCAATACCGGCATGCAATTAAAGATACTCAAGGTCGCGCGCATATCGAGACAACGGGCATTCGAATTGCTTGTAACATCGTTTTCCGGGTCTGCCGCCACCAATTCTAGGCGGGCAACGCCAGCCGTTGCAGCATTGATTAGAGATCCAGGCAATGTTGCGCCGCTGCAGTGCGAGCGACTGCGGCACATCTATCGACTAACGCCCACTGAAACGAGAATCGCGCAAGGATTGGCATTGGGAAAAACCGTGAGCGAATTGGCGCATGCCTTGGAAATACAAACCAATACAGTTCGCATTCATCTTAAACGTATTTACAGTAAAACCGAAACTCGGGGGCAGAGTGAACTTGTCCACTTTTTGGCAAGCAATTGGTTATTGAGTATGTAGAAATTGTAGCAAGCGAAATTATTTGCTTGTTTGTGTCAATTATTACCCAGATGGGTAACGAATCTGTTGAGATGATTTAGTATTAATAGTTCCCCGCTATTTTTAATTCGCGGTAGGTTATGTTGAGGTATAGCCCAGTATACAACGGAGGAAGTTATGCGAAAAAAATTGAAGAGTCATATGGCAGTAGTCTTGATAGGTGTTTTCATGATTGGCGCCAGCGGAACAGCGTCAGCAGTGCATTCATTTTGGAGCCCCCTCACTTCGGAGGAAAGGCCGCCGGTAACGAGCTCGAACGAGTACCTGATCGACGCGTTACGCTGCACTGGCAGTAATTGCGATAACATTTCTATTCGTAATACCAAAACCTGGCGGCAATATGGGACCAACAGTTGGCAAGGGTATTTCTCGGAGGAGGGCGTTAATAGCAGAATTTGCGGCGGAAATTCCTTCATGACGGGCATCGCGTGCAAAGGAAGCTACTGTGATAATGTGGCCATTCAGTGCACCAATATACAATATACGACCAAGGGCTCTTGCCAATGGACACCTTTTTTCTCCGAGGAGGCAGGCTATCAGTATTTGCCAGCCGGTTACTATGCGGCAGGACTCCGGTGTAATGGCGCTTACTGCGACAACTTGAGTGTATTGGCCTGCCAGGCCCTGTAAGATTTCTTAGAAAACCCGGGTCAGATCCTAGTTTCCGCTAATATTAGGGAAAACTGGTATCTGACCCGAATGGCGCTTACTTAAGGCAATCGCCAGGACTTTTCGTCATTCCCGCGCAAGCGGGAATCCAGGAGGCCTGTAAAAAACCGCTGAATTCCCGCTTGCGCGGGAATGACAGGTTGCTGAGCTTTTGGGGCATAAGCAGTGAATTGATTGAGTAGTGCCCTTAAGTAAGTGCCATTCGTATCTGACCCGTATTTCGTATTTAACTAAACATGTCGGCAATATGGGCCAGCAGTTGGAAAATTAAACAGCGTTAGGCACGGTCGCCGTGATGGATACGCGACGACGTCTGCGTAAGGCCAAAAGTAAGAAATATCCACTCAGCGCGGCAAGGATATGCTTAAGGGTATGTCCGCTGACTATTCCCAGCCAGAGAAATACGACCTCATCCAACTGCTCTGCAACCTTCGCCAAGGCGTATGCGCCAAGCACTGCCCAGGCGTAAGCGTTTCTGGACAGGTGCGACCGAAACAAGATCAGGATCAAAGGAATCAGTAACATCGGAAGAAACTGTGCCAGGGCATAGGGCGCGAGGTCGCCGCTGCCGCGCATGTCTGTGATATTCCAATACACCACCGCCGCGATGCCCGCGAAAACAAGAGGCCCTAGTATCCGCCGGCCGACGGTTATATTGATGTTCTCGCCGATAATGACCGCGAAGAACGCCATGAAGGCAACGGTCATGGGTAGCCGATCCCAGACCAGGGTCTGATTCGAGGGGTTTAGATGGTAATAGCTGGAACCCAATCCGGTAAGTATTATCCCTAGAAATATAATAAGGTAGCCGGTTCGGAGTTGTTGCGCACCATTGGCCACGGAGCCGGTTATCAGCGATCGAAGCCCGAGCAAGCCCACTACCACTAATGGGAGATTGGACACCACATTCCAGAAATGGGGTATGCCAAGGATGCGACGCTGATCGGCGAAGTTATGGTAACTCGGGTCCTGGGCGATAGGCGAGATTAAAAAGGCAGCAAGCACTGCGGTCAGCGCGACGATCAGAAGGGCGCTCAGTTTTAGATTATGCGACATATCTATGTTTTATCATAAGGGAACCTCTAATAATCCAAATGTAGGGTGGGTGGAGGCCGCTCTCGCGCATCCCTGCGCTTCGCGACACTCGGGCATCCTGCCCTTCGCGAAGCGAACCCGCCGAACAATATGATTTTGTTGGGTCCGCCGCTGGCGCGATGGACAGGAAGTCCAAGTGCCGCGAAGCACATGGATGTGCTGGAGCGGCCGGCTTGACCCAACCTACATGAGAAGCGATTTTTAGAGGCTCCCATAAGGCATAGCTACAGGTATTTCAAAGTAGCCCTAAATGTGAAAACATCATCCCATGATTGGCTTTCTATTGCGTTTATTGGTGGTGGCGCTAGGGCTGTGGTTGGCCTCAGCGCTGGTGACGGGTATCCACGTGCAAGGCGCGGGAACCTTGCTGGGTGCGGCGTTATTGCTCGGCATCGTCAACGCCGTGGTGCGGCCGCTGGTGGTTATTCTTACCCTGCCTGCCACCATTGTTACCCTTGGGCTTTTCCTACTGGTCATTAACGCCGCTATGCTGGGTCTGGTGGCATGGATGTTCGATGACTTCACCATCGCAGGCTTCGTATCCGCGTTGTTGGGATCGATAATTGTCAGCGTGACCGGCTGGTTCGCGTCGCACTTCATCGGTCCGCGCGGACGCATCGAAGCGCTAGGGATGCGCCGGCGCTAGTACCGAAGTCAGCGTCACTGGGCCTGGTTCGGGCAAATGGCCCAGTGACCTCAGCCGTGTTTAACCTTACTTGCGGCGCTTGCGACGTCTTTTCGGTTTTGCCGCTTTCGCGGCGGCCTTCTCGGCTATTTTTATACCACCGGCCATGCCCTTTTCAATCAGCTGGTATAATTTATGTGCGGCCTTGCTGGTGGCATGGGACTGGCGTGCCGAGGCCAAGGCGGCGCGTGCGGCAGCCAGATCCGTCAGCACCCACTGGCGGGCATCGCGCGCAACGGCTTTCACCTCAGCGGCCCTGGCTTTCTTTACGCGTTTGAGGGCTTTAGTGGCACGGTTCTTAAGACTGGCGGTTTTCCGGAATGCGGCGGCAACATTTTTTTCGGCGGTGGATGAGGCCCTAATGACGGCCTTGCCCCAACCGGCAAATGCACCCACTGCGGCTTTTTGTGCGGATGAGATCGCTTTTATCGCGGAAGCGCCACGCGCCGACGCCGAAGATTTCTTTTTGCGTACCATGGATTTATGCCTCGCTGTGACGTTAGAAGGCTGAAACTATAGCACAGGTATTGTTGAGATTGTTGCCGAAGATGGCACTACCGAACATAGGGCAAGTCTGTGGTCTGGCGTACACAGATAGGCCAAGTTGGAACCGCTGTACGCCCATAAGATTCATTTCAAGTAATCGTTTTTAAGATTTACATAATGCCGCGCCGAGTACTCGAACCATTTCAATTCCTGTTGCGTGAGTTCACGCACTTTCCTTGCCGGCCGGCCCAGCCACAGGAAGCCGCCTTCGAGTTCCTTGCCTTCTCCCACCAGGGAGCCGGCGCCTAGCAGGGTGTGGCTACGCACCACGGCGCCGTCGAGGAGGATGGATCCCATGCCTATGAGGCACAGGTCTTCGATGGTGCAGCCATGCAAGATCACTTTATGTCCGACGGTGACGTCGCTACCTATCGTTGCCGCATGGCCCTGCGGCACCGCGGCATAGGGGTGGGTAACGTGTATGACTGTGCCGTCCTGGATATTGGTGCGCGCGCCGATGCGGATGCGATGTACGTCGCCGCGTACCGAACACATGGGCCATATAGAACTGTCCTCGGCGAGCGTGACATCTCCAATGACGGCTGCCTGTTCGTCCACGAACACACGCTCGCCCATGGCGGGTAATATACCTTTATAAGGTCGAATGGACATGATTAAGCCTCTCCGAGCATCGCGGGTGCGAGGGTGCGGCCCGGGGGCCGCAACTTGAGCCATAACACCGCGATCAAGATCACGCCGATCAGCGGCAGCACGCCGACATTGACTACGCGCCAACCGAACTGGTGTTGCAGGGCGCCGGCCGAAAGGCTGGCAATAGCGACCCCGGTGAACACAAGGAAGTCGTTGAACGCCTGCACCTTGGCCTTTTCCTGTTCGCTGTAGGTCTCGGTGAGCAGGGTCGTTGCGCCCACGAACAGAAAGTTCCAACCGACGCCGAGCAGCAGCAGCGCCGCCCAGAAGTGGGTCATGCTGGTGCCGTTGAGATTAATCGCCAGGGTAAAGACATTCAACAACGCGCCCGTGAGCATAATATTGGCTACGCCGAAGCGGCGTATCAAGTGACCGGTAAAAAACGATGGGGCGAACATTCCCAGCACGTGCCACTCGATCACGAACGCGGTGTTGGCGAAACTGTAGTCATGGGCGTGCATGGCCAGCGGTGTGGCGGTCATCACCAGCGACATGACGCCGTAACCGAGGGTGGCGACGCTGACCGCGACAATGAAAGCCGGCTGTGCCCCGATGACATCCATGGACCGTCCCGAGCCCTGGCGCAGGCTCGCGGGCGTGGACGGAATGCGGATGAAGGCGAGCACCGCTAGCGACAGACAGTAAATACCGATCAATGCCAGATAGCTGCCGGCGAACGGCGTCGCGTTTAACCAGCTATTGGTCCAGCTGGCGAGATTCGGCCCTAGCAGGGCTGCTACCACACCGCCTGCCATGACATAGGAAATGGCGGTGGCGCGGTAATCGGCGCTGGCGATATCGGCGGCGGCGAAACGATAATAAGTGCCGAAGCCATTGTGCACGCCGAACAGAGCGGTCGCTATGGCAAACAGCACGAAGCTTCCCTGCACGATGGCGTAACACGCCAGGGCCGCACCCGCTGTTCCCACCGCGCTACCCACGAAAAAGCCGGCGCGCCGGCCGATGCGCTGCATCAGCAGCGACGCCGGAATCGTGGTGAGCATAGTGGCGATGAATTGGATCGCCAGCGGCAAGGTCGACAGCGACTCGGGCAAGTCGCTCGCGACCGCGAGACGCAGCCCCACCAAGGCCGAGGTGGTGATGAGTAAGACATTGGCGGTCATTAGGAGGGCCTGGCACAGTGCCAGCAGCCAGACGTTACGCTTCATGGAATTCATACACCAAGCATACCGAAAGCATGCCGGTACGAACAGCCGTAGTCGAAAAACTTTCTCTTTAGAGATATTATCTGATAGTGTTTTTTATCCCCCATAGTGAGGCATGTCATGCATGCATGGATAGGTTTGATGCTCGTGGTCGGACTGCTCAGCGCCTGTGACAGCCCAGAAACATCCAAGACCGTTTTCGATGATCAGCTTAAGGCCTTGAAGAAGGCCGAGGCGGTGGAGGACAAGGTCAAGAAAAATGCCGAGACTCTGCAACAGGGAGTGGATGCGGCTGCCGGCACACCCGCCGTCGATCGCTGATGCAATATGGATTTTTCGATTATTGAGGTTTACCTAATTGCTTGACAGTTCTCCCCTCACCCTAACCCTACCCATGAACCGGCCGCAGGCCGACCGGCTTTCCCTCTCCCGCGTTTTTGCGGGAGAGGGTGGCCCGCAGGGCCGGGTGAGGGAAGAGAGCGCACGGTTCATGGCGTCAATTCGCGGCAACACCGCTTTGGCCGTGC
>JANOTM010000249.1:0-3093 GCA_031416355.1 Gammaproteobacteria bacterium | reverse complement strand
TGGCGCGACATTTCGAGCAGGCCGAAACGCGAGATGCGTCCGACCTGGACGCGTGCCCGATCGGCCTTCAAGGCCTCGATCAGGCGATTCTCCACCGCACGCTGGTTGCGCGCCGGTGTCATGTCGATGAAATCGATGACGATCAAACCGCCCAGATCGCGCAGACGCAGTTGGCGCGCCAGTTCATCGGCGGCCTCCAGGTTGGTGTTGAGGGCGGTTTCTTCGATATCGGCACCCTTAGTGGCACGTGCCGAGTTGACATCGATGGTCACCAGCGCTTCAGTGTGGTCGAACACCACGGCACCACCGGACTCGAGACGCACTTCGCGCCCGAAGGCCGATTCAATCTGGTGCTCGATCTGGAAACGGGAGAACAGCGGCGTGTCGTCGGTGTAGTGTTTGAGCTTGGCCAGATTTTGCGGCATCACCTGCTGCATGAACTTCTGGGCACGTTCGTGGATCTCGGCGCTATCGATCAGGATTTCGCCGATATCCTGGCGCAAATAATCGCGTATCGCGCGGATAACCAGGTTGCTCTCCTGGTAAATGAGGAACGGAGCGCGTCTATCCTCGCCGGCCTTGCTGATGGCATCCCAGAGATGGGTCAAATAATCCAGGTCCCATTGCAGCTCTTCCGTGCTCTTGCCGATGCCGGCGGTGCGCACGATGACCGCGTAATCCTGGGGGATAGTGAGCTGGGCCATGGCTTCGCGCATTTCGGCGCGCTCATCACCCTCGATACGGCGTGAAATACCGCCGCCCTTGGGGTTATTCGGCATGAGCACCAGATAGCGTCCGGCAAGACTGATAAAAGTGGTCAGCGCCGCGCCTTTATTGCCGCGCTCTTCCTTTTCGATCTGGACGATGAGTTCCTGGCCTTCTTTAATCACTTCCTTGATCTTGACCTGGCCCATGGGGGTCTTGTGGTCAAAACCCGAGAAATAAGTGCGAGAAATTTCCTTAAGGGGCAGGAAGCCCTGACGATCAGATCCATAATCCACAAACGCGGCTTCGAGACTCGGCTCGACGCGAGTGACTTTGGCTTTGTAGATATTGCCTTTTTTCTGCTGGTAAGCGGAAGATTCAATGTCGAGATCCAGGAGTTTCTGGCCATCGACAATAGCAACGCGCAACTCTTCGGGATGAGTCGCGTTAAACAACATTCTTTTCATTTCTATATCCCTGACGCCCGGTATCAACCTCATACCCGGCGCGGACCACCCATATTTACGTGCAAATAATGCAAACTACCAGCCAGATCACCGTATAATACCCAAAACCCCTTAAAGGGCAGGATTCATGCAGGAATGTCTGGTAGGTCTGGGTAACCCCGTCCCGGGTGTCATGCGTCCCGGAGCGTCATATTCTGTGCACCACTTCAGTTAGGGTGAGCAGTGCGAAACCCGTTGGGTCCAGTGAGGCGCCGCAGCGGCCAACAGGCAACGCGCGGATGTTCGGTGACAGAAGCTGACTTCTTATCGCCCCCCATGTCTACACCGGACCAGTGCCAGGCACATCACCTGACACGAAAACTGTTTGTTCTTGTGTACTTGCAGGCCCTTAATTAAGCCCTTACACCTATTGAATATAACAGCGCGTCTTCATCCCTGCAAATCTGATATTATTTTTTTATGACAGTTTCCAGCAAAAAGCCCGAATCCGGGGCAACTCCCGCAGTACGATATGAAGAAATTGACGCCGAGCACGCCGGCCAACGCCTAGATAACTTCTTGATTACATTCTTAAAAGGAGTGCCCAAGACGCATATCTACCGCTTGGTGCGTAAGGGTGAGGTGCGCATCAATAAAGGCCGTACGCGTCCGGACTATCGGCTGCAGGCCGGGGATAAAGTACGCATTCCTCCGGTACGAACCGCCCATGCCCAGGCCAAGCAGTTAATTTCGCGACCCGATATGGAGGCCCGGGTGGGGTGGTTGGAGCAGTGCATACTCTACGAAGACGAGGCCTTGCTGGTGATCAACAAACCTTCCGGCCTGGCGGTGCACGGGGGTAGTGGTATCAGCCTGGGTTTGATCGAGACCTTGCGGCAATTACGTCCGCATGCACGCTTTCTGGAGCTGGCGCATCGTCTCGACCGGGATACCTCCGGCTGTATCGTGGTGGCGAAAAAACGCGCCGCCCTGTTAAAACTCCATGAGATGTTGCGCGATGGCAAGGTGGATAAGCGTTACCTTGCCCTGATCCGCGGGGTCTGGAGTGGCAAGGGACGCGTCATCGATGCAGCGCTGCAAAAAAACCAACTGCAATCCGGCGAACGCCGGGTCAACGTGGCGGAAGAGGGCAAGGAATCCGCCAGTCGCTTCACCCCCAAGCGCAATTTCCCGGCGCGTCCGGGTCTGGTATCGGGCGCTTCGCTAGTGGAAATCCGGCTGCTCACCGGTCGCACCCACCAAGCACGTGTACATGCCGCACACATTGGTCAACCCATCGCCGGCGACGATAAATACGGCGACCGGCTTTTTGATCGGGAACTGCGTAAGCTCGGACTCCAGCGATTGTTCCTGCATGCAGCGTCGCTGGCGTTCGCCCATCCCGTGAGCGGTGCGGCTTTACGCATGGAAGCCCCGTTGGCGGCGGAACTGTCCACCTTGCTAACAAACCTAAGCGCGTCCCCATGAATACAGTCCAACGCTACGACCTGATTATTTTCGACTGGGACGGTACCCTCATGGATTCGGTCGATAAAATCGTGCGCTGTATGCAGGGCGCTGCCAGCGACTTGGGATATGCGGATCCCGGTGTGGCGACCATCCAGCATATTATCGGTCTCGGTCTGACCGAGGCCATGCAAGCGCTTTTCCCCACCCTCGCTGCCGGCGAACATGAGCGTCTCACACAGCGCTACCGCGAACACTTTTTGCACCGCGATCAGACCCCCATGCCCCTGTTTCCGGGAGTCAATCAGGGTCTACAGCAACTCAACCAGAAGAGCTACCTGCTGGCCGTGGCCACGGGCAAGGCACGCCGGGGTTTGGACCGGGTGCTGGAAGACACGGCGATGCGCGGTCTTTTCTGCGCCACGCGCTGCGCCGACGAAGCCTTTTCCAAACCACACCCCCGGATGCTCGAGGA
>JANOTM010000248.1:0-3408 GCA_031416355.1 Gammaproteobacteria bacterium | reverse complement strand
CCACGCCAGCAGCGGCGAAGGCTGGGACACGAACACCCCATTGAACATGGGCACGATGAAATCGCCGCGCGCCCACATTTGCCAGACCACGGCCAGTACCCGGGTCTCGTCCGGCGGCCACAGATGGCGGGAAAAAAGGGGTGCCAGGACAAGTATCAACCATAACACGATCCAGCCGGCGGCAAGACGCGCCGGGGCCAACCATAGGATAGGCGGCCGGGCTACATGCCCGCCGGTGGACTGCTGCTGATATTTGGCATCGCCGGACAGTTCCACTTCTTCGACGATGAACTGTTCGAGAGGGTGGGCGGCGGTCGCGGGCTGCGCTGAACGTCGGTGGCCGCGGCGTTTTTTATCGGTTTTTTTTCTGTTGAAAAACATTCTACTGTTCCTGCTTCCCCTTGCTGTCGGCACTTACGCACGCTGCGTTACTACCAGTGTAGTGCGTCACAATTAATGAAACATAAATAGTTTGCACCGCGTACTCGACTCCCAGTCCACCCTTAGCTTAACTCATTGAAGGAAATTGTGTATTCGGTGACGGACGCGTTTGAAACACATGCTCAGCAAACCGTTATGTAACAGAAGAGACGTGGTATATGAAGCGACTGCTTTTTGTTTGTAGCCAAAACCGACTGCGTAGCCCGACAGCCGAAGCCATCTTTTCGCAGTGGCCAGGCGTTGAGGCGATGTCGGCCGGGCTCAACAACGACGCCGTTACGCCGCTCTCGGCAGATTTAATTGAATGGGCCCAGATCATTGTCGTGATGGAAAAAACGCACAAGAGCAAAATCACGAAAAAATACGCCAATTTCCTCAAAGGAAAACGGGTGGTGGTTCTCGGCATCCCGGATGAATACGATTACATGCAACCCGAACTTATCCAGCTACTGAAAGCAAAGGTCCTGCGGTATGTTGGCTTGTAAGAAACTACCCCATAATGACTGGCTTGCACGGGATATTTAGCACCGCTGGGATATACAAACTGGAACCACTTTCTGCGCATGGCTTCCAAGGCGAAACTGCCTGTGAAGTGCCTGATCATTCAATCTTGGGCCATTTTGCCGACGTCGGCAAAATGGTCGGTGTTGGATGGGCGCACTTCCTAGAGGGCGGTGATGCGGCAACGGCAGAACCCACTGCACATCCTTCGCGCATACTCATCGTCGCACATTATCGGTTGTTGAATTACCCGCCAGCGGATCACATACTCGCTTCTATCAATGGAAGGTATGAACATGCAATACAGCAATACCTTTTTATCTTCCTGCTTACTCAACGGGCGTCACATCGGATGTTTCACCCAACAAGCGCTTCATCATGGCACGCCTCGGTTCCCCTAACCCTTGTATAAGCACGCTATTTATAAACTTCGGCGCATTGACTATCTGTAGTTTATAAACTACATTAACGATGCCAGATATTCGCGAATATATAACACTGGACGGCAAGGCGCCCTTTACTGAATGGCTTAACGAACTTCGTGACCGGCAGACCAGGGCGCGGATACGGACGCGGCTCAATCGGGTGCGTCTTGGAAATTTCGGCGATTGCAAACCGGTCGGCGAAGGCGTTCGAACTGCGAATGACCTTTGGTGCGGATTACCGGGTGTATTATGCAAGCGAGCATGAACATCTGATCTTGCTGCTCGGCGGCGGCGACAAAAGCACGCAGGCCCGGGACATTGAAAAAGCCAAAGCCGCCTGGGCCGACTACAGGAGTAGAAACGATGACTAAAAGCAGGCCCTATGACGAGACACTGAAAGAAGCCTTGAGCGATCCGGAAGAGGCGGCTGCGTATTTGAATGCCGCCCTCGAAGAAGGCGATCCCACGGTGTTTCTGCTGGCGCTCAAAGACGTGGCCAACGTCCACGGAGGTGTCGCCAATGTGGCGCAGGCGGCGAAACTCAATCGCGAGAGCATGTACCGCATGTTGTCCGAAAACGGCAATCCCACGGTCAATAGCCTCAACGCGCTGTTACACGCCCTGGGTCTGCGGCTGGCTATTACGCCAGCCAACTCACGCGCATCGGCGGCATAAAAGAGTGCTGCCTTACCTGTGGAACGAACCCCAGCTCTGGCAAGCCTACGCCGCGCTGGAAAAATCCAAAGTCAAAGGCGCCAGCGCCAAGCGCACCCTCACCGAGTTTGTGTCCCTCGTGCGCTTGGCCATCCACCAGGACAACGAACTCATCCCATTCTCCGAACGCGTCAACGCCAACTTCAAGGCGTGGCTCGCAACCCAACAACAGAAACTCCCCTCTCCCGCGAGCGGGAGAGCAGGGGGAGAGGGCCGCTTCACCCCCGAACAAATGAAATGGCTCGAAATGATCCGCGATCACATCGCCGCCAATCTCGGTATTGAGCTGGACGACTTCGAATACGCGCCATTTGCGCAGGAAAGCGGCTTGGGCAGGGTACACCAGTTGTTCGGCCCGGACCTGACGCCCATAATGGAAAATCTGAATACAGCCTTGGTTGCCTGAAGGAGAAAACGCCATGCCCGCTAAACCCGATCCCAAGAAAATCCTCGACGAGGCCATGCAACTCGAACCCACCGCGCGCGCCTTCATCGCGGAAACGCTCCTTGAAAGCCTGGACCTAGATCAGGACTTCCCAGTTTCGCCGGAATGGCTGGAGGAAATCGGACGCCGTTGCGCCGAGATCGATAGCGGCAAGACGACGCTGCTCGACGGCATCATGGTCATCAACGAGCTGCGCGAAAAATACACGCGATGAAGCTTCGCTGGCACGGAGAAGCCAGGGCGGAAGCCGACGCGGCCGCTGCCTTCTACAACGATAAACAGCCCGGTCTCGCACAGCGCTTCCTCGACGATCTCGAAGACGCCTTGCACCGCATACAGCGCCATCCACAAGCCTACCGCCAGGTGGAGGGTGAGATACGCAAGTGCCGGGTGGCGCACTTCCCCTACGGGGCGATTTACCGGGTGCGATCCGATTTCATCGAGATCATCGCCGTGATGCACTTGCGAAGGTCACCTGGATATTGGAAGCAAAGAACCTGACACAGGTTCGCCGCAAGAACGCACAAATCAAAACAATGTAGGGTGGGTGAGCCCGCAGGGCGTAACCCACCGAGCCAAATAAACACGATCAAAGAAGAATTGAACGAGACGTTGGCAGCATAGACCCATGAAGTGCAAGAACGAAAACCAGCCCGGCGGCGAAATCCTCCTCTACCAGACCGAGGACGGCAAAACACGGCTGGAGGTGCAGTTTCAAGGCGATACGGTCTGGCTGAGCCAGGCACAGATGTCCGAGTTGTTTCAGACTACGAAGCAGAACGTCAGCCTTCACATCCAGAATATTTACGATGAGCGCGAGCTGGAGCGCACCGGAACTGTCAAGGAATCCCTAACATGGCTAACTGCGGTTTCAGGTTCAAC
>JANOTM010000247.1:0-16611 GCA_031416355.1 Gammaproteobacteria bacterium | reverse complement strand
CATATCGGCCACCTCGGCCATGGGTAGATCCTCCCCGGGCAGGATCAGCGTAGAACTCATGAGCGGTTCACCCAGTTCGGTCAGCAAGGCCTGGGCGATGCCATGCTGGGGCACGCGCAGGCCTATGGTCTTGCGGCGGGGATTCTGCAGGCGACGCGGCACCTCGCGGGTCGCCGGAAGTATAAAGGTATAGGGCCCTGGGGTATGGGCACGCAATAAACGATAATCCGCATTGCCGACGCGGGCATACAAGGCCACCTCGGAAAGATCCCGGCACACCAGGGTAAAATTGTGCTTGGCGTCCACCTGGCGGATACGCCGTATGCGCTCCATGGCATCCTTATCGCCGATATGGCAACCCAAGGCATAGCTGGAATCCGTGGGATAAACAATGACCCCGCCGCGGCGCACAATCTCCACCGCTTGGTGGATCAAACGCGATTGAGGATTGTCTGGATGGATCTGAAAAAATTGGGCCATAAGGGTACGTCTGAAGACTAAAAGAAAAGTTCGGCTTACCGCGCAGAGTAATCTTACGCCACCTTTACCGCCATTGGGCTCAGTTCCCAATCGCGCCACACCGGAATACATTGTTCCGGTAACGGTGGCAGCCGGCCTATATCCACCCAAGGAGATTCCGGCCCATGATAATCCGAACCACACGAGGCCAGCAGCTCATATTTCGCGGCGAGGGCGGCAAAACGCAGCCTATCATCGCGACTATGGCTGCCACAGGCCACTTCGATGGCCACACCACCGGCGTGCTTGAATTCCGTCAGCAGTTTATTCAGGCGCGTGGACGTCAGTTTGTAACGCGCCGGATGGGCGATGACTGCTTGCCCGCCGGCGGCGCGTATCCACTGTACGGCCTGCTCCAAAGAGGTCCACTCTCCCGCCACATATCCGGGTTTTCCGGGGGTGAGGAATTTCTGAAATACGCTACGCACATCCTTGGCATGGCCTAGGGCCACGAGAAAATGCGCAAAATGGGTACGGCTGACGAGATTGCGCCGCGCCAGGGCGCTCGCGCCTTCATAGGCGCCCTCTATGCCTTTTTTTGCTAGACGCCGGCCGATTTCCTGGGCACGCCAGGCGCGAAATTCTCGCAATGAGGTCAGACCCTGCTGCAAGCTATCATTCGCGCAATCCACTCCTAAGCCTACGATATGTAGGGTCTGGGATCCCCAAGTGACGGAAATTTCCACCCCCGGTATCAAAATAATCCCGATATCCTGGGCAGCGGTCCGCGCTTCGGCCACGCCATCGGTAACGTCATGATCGGTAAGTGCCAGTACCTCTACCCCATTGGCCTGGGCACGCATGACTAAATCCGCGGGCGATAAAGTGCCGTCGGAGTAATAGGTATGGGAATGCAGGTCGTAGTGTGACATGCCCGTGGGTCTCGCTGCGTTTTCTAGTCCAGGGTGGTGGCTAAGTAGTCAAGTTACAGCCTGTGGTCTAAAACAGAGTATCATGGACACAACCTATTATGCATGCAATGCCAGGACAGCTGATACATGAACCCGCAACCCCCTTTATCGGAAGCCGTGACCCGTTTCGAGCAGGCCGCCGCCGATATCCTGAGTTCCTACGAATCCCGCGCCCCTGAGCACAGCGTACAGGTGACTCCTGGACAAATCATTGATGCTATTGAGCAATTTTTAACTATCACCCTCCGTACCGACAAAACCGAAGGCGAAACCGGACCCATCATTACCGACGATGTGACCCAGCTGGCGGATTATGGCCTGAGCCTGCTCATGGATTTGGGCGATTGGGCCAAGCTCCTGAGCTGTCAGGATGCTTACATTGAACTCCAAAAAGTCAGCCTCGCCGCCGCTGACTGGGCGATCCGCCACCAGGGCCAGATTCGTGCCCTGGAGCCGGTGGTCAATGCCTTTGCCGAGGTCGCCAACGACCTGCGTGAACCCCGGGACTTGGAACAAATGGCGCTGTTTATGGGTAAGGTGCTTAATGTCAGCGCCGGCTTTATTAAGCAAGACTTGGAAAAGAATAATCCGGGACGCCCGTGGCGGGTGTTACACCTTAATCGCGGTATAGTCGCCACCCGCTCGCACAATACTACCCTCATGCAGCAGGTATTCGATGATTTGGTGCAGGCAGTGCCGGAAGACGCCCCAGCCTTCTTCCGCGAGGGCATGGAGCAAATGGAGGCGCTGAACTATCCCCCGGAAGTACGTGAGGTCATGAGCCGTTATTATGCTGCGGTAACGCGCCCCACCATGCACTGACCGGCGGCGTTTGCCCTGACGCCCGCTAAATGCGAGAATAATTTCGATACGACAACCCGTACCCCTATGAAACTCCTTTTTGACTTCTTCCCGCTGCTGCTATTTTTCGTCGCTTTTAAGCTGGCGGGCATCTACGTCGCCACGGCGGTGGCCATGGTCGCCTCATTCGCGCAGGTGGGCGGTTACTGGTGGAAACACCGCCGGTTTGAAACCATGCATTTGCTTACTCTCGCCGTGATCGTGGTGTTCGGCGGACTTACGCTGATCTTACAGAACGACGTGTTTATTAAATGGAAACCCACCATACTTTATTGGGTCTTCGCCGGCATCATCCTCGGCAGCCACTGGATCGGTAAAAAACCCGCCATGGAGCGTTTGCTCGGCAGCCAACTCGCGTTACCGGCCGCGATATGGCGTCGATTCAACCTGAGCTGGGGGATATTTTTCCTGTTCATGGGTGCACTCAATCTCTACGTCGCTTTTTATTTCGCCCTAGACCACGATGCGGCCTGGCGCCGTGAGATGTGGGTAAACTTCAAGGTATTCGGCTCCCTAGGGCTGACTTTTCTATTTACCCTGGCGCATATTCCGTTTCTGTCTAAATACCTCGATACGGAAATCGGCAAGGATACACCCTGATGTATTACGCCATCAGCGGTCAGGACGTGACGGACAGTCTTGCCCAGCGCCAGGCAGCGCGCCCCGCCCATGTCCAGCGATTGGAGCAACTCAAAAACCAGGGGCGTCTGCTACTCGCCGGGCCGTACCCGGCGATCGACGCCGAAGATCCAGGCGCGGCCGGCTACAGCGGTAGCCTGATCGTGGCCGAATTCGATAGCTTGGAGGATGCTCGGGCCTGGGCCGATGCCGATCCCTATGTCAGCACCGGTGTCTATGCCCAGATCAGCGTCCGACCCTTCAGGAAAGTATTGCCATGAGCGCGCGCATCGCCATGATAAAAGAGCGCCTGCAGAGTGCACTCAACCCGCAGAGCATCGAAGTCATCGATGAAAGCGCCCAACACGCCGGCCACGCCGGCGCCAAAAGCGGGGGTGGGCATTACGCCCTAACCATCGTCGCGCAACAATTTGTTGGCCACGATCTGCTTCAGCGACATCGCATGGTATATGAAGCACTGGGCGACGCCATGCGCAAAGACATACACGCCCTGAGTATCCGCGCCTACGCGCCGGACGAACTCAAACTCTAATAATTTCAACACCAACGAGGATAATTCATGCAACTCACGCGCTCACTCATAATGATGCTGTTCATAGGCCTGGCGGTGACAGCCTGTGGCGGTAAGAGCCCAGACGATAGCAAGGTCCTGGCCACCGTCGATGGCGATGTCATTACCCAAAACGATTACGACGATTATCTCAAGGCGCGCCACATGCAGCAGCCGCCCTTGGCAGACAAGGAAAAGGAAAAACACGACGTGCTGGAAGAAATGATCAGCCGTGTGCTGCTGGGTCAGAACGCGCGTAAGAATAAACTCGACCAGGAGCAGGATGTGTATTTCCAGGTCAAGCGCCAGACCGAAAATATCCTGGCGCGCGCCATGCTGAGGCAGTATCTCAAAGACAACCCCATCACCGATGAAGAAGTCCAGAAACGCTATGAACAGGAAGTGGCAAAAACCCACAAGCTCGAATACCGTGCGCGCCACATATTGGTAAAAACCAAGGAAGAAGCCGACGAAATTCTCAAGAAAGTCCAGGCCAGTAACTTTGCCGCGCTGGCCAAGCAAAAATCCAGCGACGCACAGTCGGGCAAGCAAGGCGGCGATCTGGGTTGGTTTAACCAGGGCGCCATGGTGGCGGAGTTTTTCAACGCCGTGTCGGAAATGAAAAAGGGCGACATATCCAAGGAACCCGTCAAGAGCGAATTCGGCTGGCATATCATTAAGCTGGAAGACACACGCCCGCTCAAGGTACCGGAATTCGAGCAGGTCAAGGCCAATGTACGCCAGCTGGTGCAGCAGGAAAAAATCGACACCATGGTGAAAGGACTCAAGGAAAAAGCCAAGATTAAGACATCGGAATAATCTGCGCTCTTGCGCCTATCCCCAGGGCGCATGTTCCTTAAAGAGCCCCTAACAAAATGATCGCACCTTCCTGCGAGCCCCGGCCCTCACCCCTACTTCCCGCCGGGGTGCGCGAACTGCGGCACCCGCTCGACGGCGTGTATGTCCACTGGACATACACGACAGCTCCGCTCGCCTCCCGCGGGAGAGGGGTTTTAAGCCCTTCTCCCTGTGGGACGACTGCATGGATGCACGACTCCAGGGATGGAGGAGGTAGAGCGGCGTCGGGAACCGCCGCCGAGGAGGTAGAGCAAAGCATGGAGCATTTGCCGAGAAGGGTGGGGATGAGGGCTAGGTGTGGGCGTTTTCATTTTGATCGTCCCTCTTAGAGATAGGCCCTGCCCCGCCCACCCGAACATGCATCCACTGCTGCAATCCTGGTTCCGGTTTATGCCATTGCCACATGTACTGAGAGTGGTATTGGCTACGAGCCTCGCACTGGTATCAGGTTCCGGCGCCGCGCAGGACCCACTGCCTGCGGTAGGGGCGAAACCGGTGGCATTTTCGCGCCATCTGCATAACGGCGATCGCATCGATCACATCCGCATCCTGGGCCTGCTCGAGCTGCCATCGTTCCAGGTTAACGGCCTGCGGTTCGCGGAGTTTTCCGATCTGGCGTGGGACGATGACGATGGCACACTGTACGCCGTATCCGACCAGGGCGGTTTATTTGGGCTCAAACCGGTTTTTACCAAAAATTATCTTACCGACGTCAAACTCCTCACGGCGGTAGCGCTGCGCGAACCCGGCAGCGGCAAGCCGGTACGCTGGACGCGCACCGACGCCGAAGGCATGGATATCCTCAAGGGGCGTAACGGCCGTAAGCACGACGCCGAGCTCGTTATTAGTTTCGAGCGCGAGCCGCGCATCCTGCGATATGACACCGACGGCAATGCCCGCAGTCCATACCCGTTGCCGCCGCCATTAAATAATGTGCGAAATTTCCATGGGGCCAACAAAGCACTAGAGGCAGTATGCCACGATCCGGATCTCGGCATACTTACCGCGCCTGAATTCCCCTTACATCCGGAGCGTGCTGGCCACACCCGGATTTTCGATGTCACCGGCAAGTCGTGGTACTACCCCGCGGACAACAATAACGGCATCGTGTCCATGAAATGCATCGGCCACGGGCAGGTGCTGATCTTGGAACGCGATTATATTTCCGCACTGGCACATACTACTATTACCCTCAAAAAGGTTTCCCTGCCCGCCACGCTCGCGCCTGGCAGTACGCTCCGGCCTGAGACACTTGTGCGCCTGGATGACGCCAACGGACTCAGTCTCGACAACTTCGAAGGCCTGACCCACCATCGCGGCCATCGCTACTTCATGGTGAGCGACAACAACGACGTGTTTGTACAGCGCAGCCTGTTGCTTTATTTCGAGATCATCGACGCCAAATAGAACCAAACGTCGCGGGTCACTGGCGGATCAGTGCAATAAATTCTGCTTCGTTCAATATAGGAATACCTAATTTTACCGCCTTATCGGCCTTGGAACCGGGGTCTGCACCCACGACCACGTAACCGGTTTTGTTCGACACGCTGCCGGTCACTTTGGCGCCCAAGGCCAGCAGCTGCTCCTTGGCCTCATCCCGCGTCATGTCAGCGAGCGTGCCGGTGAGGACAAAACTCTTACCCGCCACCGCCGAACTTAGCCTTGCCGGTATCACCTTGGGCCAGTGGATACCGGCGGCCAGGAGTTGCTGTATCACCTCGCGGTTATGGGTCTGAGAAAAAAAGGTATGTATATCCTCGGCCATATTCGGCCCGATACCCGAGATTCTTTCCAGTACCTCGCGCTCCGCGGCCATCAAGGCCGATAGGTCACCGAAATGTTGCGCCAGCATCTGCGCCGTGGCTTCTCCCACTTGCGGGATACCCAGGGCGAGCAAAAAGCGCGCGAGGGTGGTGGTCTTGCTCTTTTCGATACTGGCGAGCAGATTGTGCGCCGATTTATCGCCCATGCGTTCAAGCTCGGCGAGCTGGGCTTGGGTGAGGGTATAGATATCCGCCAGGGACTGGACCAGCCCCGTGTCCACCAACTGTTCCACGAGTTTGTCACCCAGGCCTTCGATATCCAGGGCGCGGCGCGCGGCGAAGTGCAACAGCGCACCTGCTGCTTGCGCCGGGCAATAAAGGCCGCCGGTGCAACGATGCGCCGCCTCTTCCGGCATACGGATAACTTGCGCATCGCATACCGGGCATTTTTTCGGCATGTGCCAAACGCGCGCACCGCGCGGGCGCTGCTCCATCACCACCCCGACCACCTCGGGGATCACGTCCCCGGCGCGCCGCACGATAACCGTATCGCCGATGCGCACGTCTTTGCGTTCGACTTCGTCTTGATTGTGTAGTGTGGCATTGCTCACCATGGCGCCGCCGACCGACACCGGCGTGAGCTTGGCCACGGGTGTGATCACCCCGGTGCGGCCGACGGAAGGGATGATATCCTCCACCACCGTGGTCTCTTCCTGGGCGGGCAGCTTATGGGCCAAGGCCCAGCGCGGCGCGCGCGCGGTATAACCCAGGCGTGTGCGCGCTGCAAATTCATTCACCTTGTATACCACGCCATCGATCTCGAACGGCAAACGGTCGCGGTGTTCTAGCATTTCTTGGTAATAATCGAGACACGCCGTAATATCCGGCAAGGTGCGAAAAAATTCGGTGCTGCGGAAACCCCATTGGGTCAGTCGCTCCACCAGGTCTGCATAGTGGGCAGCCACCTCATGCGACACCTCGCCCAGCCCCCATGGGAAAAAACTCAAGGGCCGGCCCGCGGTGATGCGCGGGTCCAACTGGCGCAGGCTGCCAGCGGCGGCGTTACGTGGATTAGCGAATATTTTTTCGCCATTTTTAAGCCGCTCAGCGTTGAGCCGCTCGAAATCGCGCACCGGGATGACGATTTCGCCACGCACTTCCAGAATAGCCGGCCAAGGCTTGCCGTGCAGACGCAAGGGGATACTCTTAATGGTACGGATGTTAGACGTCACGTCCTCGCCGATGCGGCCATCCCCGCGAGTACCGGCTTGCACCAGCAAGCCATCTTGGTAGCGCAGGCTCACGGAGGCACCGTCGAACTTAGGTTCGGCGGTGTAGCTTACTTGCGCATCCGGCGGCAGGCCCTTGCGCACCCGTTGATCCCAGTCACGTACTTCCTGCTCGCTGAAGGCATTGTCCATAGAGGTCATGGCCAGGGCGTGCTGTACCTGACCGAACTCGATGAGCGGCTGCGCGCCTACACGCTGGCTCGGTGAATCGGGTGTAATCAGATCGGGGTGGTCGGACTCCAGCTGCTGCAATTCGCGCAGTAAGCGATCGTATTCGGCGTCGGATATCAGGGGCGCGTCGAACGTGTAGTAACACCGATTGTGTTCATCGATTTGTTTGCGTAGCAATTCGACGCGCTGGCGTGCTTGGCGAGTATCAGTCATGGATAATTGTTAGACACTCTAAAACAAACGCAGCGCGGTCTCGCTACCCGGAATGATGCCATGACTTTGCATATCGGCGGCGATGCGCTCGATTTGGGTGCGTATGACCTTCAGCCCTTTATCCGTGAGGGGTTGCTTGTCATGGTCCTGCATCTTTCCATCGAGCATGTCGCACAGACCATAAGCCGTGACCATCATCTTCTCGAATACCACTACCGGTTGATAGGCGCACGGTACACTCATGAACAGCGTCAAGCCCTTGGTCGTGAGGGTATTCATAGTCTCGGGATGGAACTCCCCAGGGGCATACAGATTGGCCAGGCTGAATAAGTGCGGACAGCCGAGCTGGTTGTCGTTCTTCATGTGGTAGATGTTCATCTTACCGAATAGCAGACCGAGCTTGGTCGCGGTCTGGTTGATCGCGCGGCCGGTAAAACCGGTGGCGGCAGTAGCGACAATATTGACGCTCGCGAGTACATCGTTGGTGGCACAAAATACGTCCAATTGCTGCGCGCGCTCCAGCGCCTCTTCAATGGTGAGGGAAAGTTTTGTCGGGCGTCCCAGGCCATCGGCGAGCTTGAGCGACAATTGTACAAAGGTATTGAGTTCCGATTCATTGACCGGACCATGGCTATCGGCCATCTGCAACGATACTGCGATATCGCTGTAACGGGCGTATTCCGGATCCGTCTCCAGATTAGACCAGAGGCCGGCCTTATAGCCTAGACCATAGATGTAACGCGGTTTCTCCAGCAGATACTCGCTTTGTTTATAGATACCGAGGGCACGGTTGCGGCTGACGGGTCCCTTGCCGGACAAGGTAACGACAAAATCGATGCGTGCGTCCGGCATGTTGCGCCGCGTCAGCTGATGCGCCTGTACCTGCGGCTCTTCCAGCCCCAGGGTGAGATTCAACGGCATGTGCGCCACGTTTTGCAGGCTCTCCAATTCCTGGTAGAAATAGTAATCGGAGGAGTGTGCGGTCTCTGGACCTATCTGGGCATCGGGGCGCAAAACTTTTTGATCGGAATTCGGCGATGGTGGAGCCGGGTTGATATCCAGCCCCTCAAAACCGGATGGCATGCTTGACGGCGCCGAGGTGACATCCAGGGTCGCCTCCTGGCGCGCATCCTCAGCATCGGGTGGGGCCTGCCCGCGGCGCTGCGATCCGCCGGCGCTGGAGTGAGGCCGGCGGCCCCAATCGAAACGCAGCTTATCGTACGCGCTTAAGGCGACGCCGCCGACCACTAACACACCTATTAAAAGCAAGGCGTATTGAAGCTCCATTAATCAATGTCCATAGATTGGCATTACTGGGCCACCATCTCCAAGGCACTCTCCACGTCCACCGCCACCAGCCTGGATACTCCCGGCTCCGACATGGTCACACCGAGCAGGTATTCGGCGATCTCCATGCTGATTTTATTGTGCGTGATATATACCAACTGGGTCTTTTGCGACAAGGCCTTCAGCATTTCCGAATAGCGGATCGCGTTGGCGTCATCCAGCGGGGCGTCTACCTCATCCAGGAGACAAAACGGCGCCGGGTTTAATTCGAACAGTGCGAACAACAAGGCTACCGCGGTCAGGGCCTTTTCGCCACCGGACAGCAGATGGATGGTGCTATTGCGCTTGCCGGGCGGGCGTGCCATTACCCGCACGCCGCTGTCGAGGAGATCATCACCCACCATTTCGAGATAGGCGTTGCCGCCGCCGAACAGGCGCGGGAACAGGGTCTGGAAAGCGATATTGACCTTCTCGAAGGTGTCCTTAAAACGAGCACGCGTTTCGCGATCGATCTTGCGTATGGCGTCTTCCAACGTGGTTAGGGCCTCGGTCAGGTCGGCATGCTGCTTGTCTAGATAACCCTTGCGCGCCGAGTGTTCTTCGTATTCTTCTATGGCCACCAGATTAATGGGGCCGAGGCGGTTGATCTTGGCGGTGATATCCTCGATAGACGTGTGCCAGAACTCTTCCGTTGCCGTCTCCGGCATCTCCGCCAGCACCTGCTCCAGAACAAACTCGGCCTCGCGTACTTGTTCTGCCAGGGTATCGCGTCGCACGACCAGTTCCTGCCGGTTCATGCGCTCACGCTCCAATAATTCGCGCGCCGCCTCGATCTTGCGCTCGAACTGGGTGCGCGCCTGTTCCAGCTCACGCTGTGCCGCCTCGAGATCGGCCGCGCCCTGGCGCGCGGCGCTCAGGCGTTTTTCAATTTCCATGCGTTGCGCGAGCAGTGTTTCCAGGCGTTGCTTGGCATCGGCTTGCGGTAGTTCGTCCTTGGCCAATAGGGCCGCGAGATCGTCACGCCGGGTGACCAGATGTTTGAGCTGTCCTTCAAGACGTGCAATCCCCTGCTGGGTGGACTCTAGGGCGGTACGCTGCGCTTCGCGCTCCAACTCTAAACGATGCACGGCATCGTTCGCCTGGGCAGTGGCGGTGCGGGCTTCATCCAAGGCACGGCGCAATACGTCGCGTTGCGTGAGCAAGGCGGCGCGGCGCTGCTCCAGGGTGCCACCCTGGCTCTCGGCCTGTTGCAGGAGTTCGCGTGCGGCCGCGGTCTCGGCCTCGCTAGTGGCGATCTGGCCGGCGATTTCCGCCTGCTCCTGGTTGATTTGTGTGCGCCGCGATTCGAGTTGCGCCTGGCGCGCCTCGCGGTGGCCTTGTTTAGCGTGCAGCGCTGCGCGTTCGCGATTGTACTCATTCAAGCGGCGGCGGCGCTCGTCCCTATCTTGCTCCAACGTCTGTAATTGCGTCTGGTAATCCCCAAACTGTTCCTGCAAAGTGGCGAGTTCCCGTTGCAGGGTGGTGAGCCCGGACTCCAGGGTTTCGATTTCGCGTTCACGCCCCAGTATGCCGGCGCGTGCGCTGTCTTTGTCCGTAACCGCGATCCAATTGCGCCCCAGCCACATGCCGGAACGCGTGACCACCGACTCCTGCGGACCGAGGCCGGTGCGCATGGCCTGGGCATCGGCCAGGCTTTCAGCGATATAGATGCCCGCCAGCAACGCCGACAAGTCAGCACCATTTGCCTGCACCTTATGGAGCAGGCTGGGATGTTTTCCCGGCACCGCGGCGCCGGGCGTAGTGCCGGTCTCCAGCACCGTCAATTCCGCCTGTTTTAGATGCGCGAGATCGTCGGCCACATCGTCCAAACGCGCAATGCATACCGCCGCCAGATCGGCGCCGAGCACACGCTCCACCGCCTGTTCCCAACCTGTTTCCACGGTTAGCATGGCGGCGAGTCTGGGCGCATTCGTGAGCGCGCGTTGCTGTAGCCATAGGTTTAGATTGGCGTCGTGCTTGCCGAGCGCGGCGGACTGCAACTCGCGCAGGCCAGCCAGTCGCGCGTCGCTGCTTTGCTTACGTCCGCGAATTTCTTCCAGGCGTGCGCCGTGTTGTTCGACTGCGGCGCGCGTCTCTTTGATACGCGCCTCGAGCTGTTCCAGTTCGCGTTCTTGAGTGTCGTGTATGCGATCATGCTCGCTTACCAGAATACGCAGCTGCGCCAAATCTTCTGCGCCTAATTCATCTTCGATGCCGCGTAATTCCTGTTGCAGACGCGTCTGACGTTCCGAGAGCTGTATTTTCTGCTGCTCCAGGCTATGCAGGCGCGCGCCCTGTATCTCACGCACCTTATCTGGTTCTGCTGCCGTTTGGCCGAAGGCCTCCCACGCGGTCTGCCATTCTTGCATGGCGTGTTCCGCCAGTTTCAGTTTTTCCCTGGAACTGGCGCGTTGCTCGGTATGGCGCTCGAATACGGGCGCACTCGCCTCCAGGGCCTGACGTAGCTGCGCATGTTTTTGCGTATCGTCCTTGAGATGGCGGCTGGCTTCTTCCCAAGTAAGATTGAGCTGCTCCTGTTCGCGCAAGTGCTGCTGGCGCGTGTCATGCGCGTGCTGGATCGCCTGCTCAAGGCCGGTAATCTCGGCGCCGGCGGCGTAAAATTCCGTCTGCACGCGGTTAAAGTGGTCACCAGCCTCGGTGTGTTGCACGCGAATCTTTTCGATCTCCGATTCGCTCGCGCGTAGTTCGGCGATGGCCGCTTCCAAGGCGGTGGCATGGGCGGACAATCCGGATTCGTGCTGCTGCACTTTCGCATTCAGCGTCTGCCAGCGTAAGGCCAACAACTGGGCGCGCACCAAGCGCTCTTGCTGTTTGAGTTCTTTGTATTTCTGCGCCGCGCGCGATTGACGCTGCAGGCGATTGATCTGGGTCTCTAGTTCCTTGCAGATGTCATCCACGCGCGCCAGATTTTCGCGTGTGTGTTTGATGCGGCTTTCGGTTTCGCGCCGGCGCTCCTTGTAGCGCGACACGCCGGCCGCCTCTTCGAACATGCCACGCAATTCCTCGGGCTTGGATTCGATGATACGGTTGACCGCGTTTTGTTCGAGTATGGAATAGGAATGGGCGCCGAGACCGGTGCCGAGAAATAAATCGGTGATGTCCTTGCGCCGGCATTTGGTGCGGTTGAGGGCGTAATCCGATTGTCCGTCGCGTCCGGCCTCGCGTCGGATCGATATCTCGGCATAACTGGCATACTGGCCGGGCGCGCTACCATCGGTGTTGTCGAAAATAAGTTCGACCGATGCCTTGCCCACCGGTTTGCGCGCCGAGGAGCCACTGAAAATCACATCCGCCATGGAGTCGCCGCGCAGGTGTCGAGCCGAGCTTTCACCCATGGCCCAGCGCACCGCATCGATGATGTTAGACTTGCCGCACCCGTTGGGGCCGACGATGCCGATCAGATTGCCATTAATGGGAATAGTGATGGGGTCGACAAAAGACTTAAACCCGGCGAGTTTGATTTTCTTGAGGCGCATTAAGTCTCTGGATAAGTTACAATTTATTAAAGATACGCAAAACTAGCATACGGGACCTGAAATGCCTACTCAACCCAACAAGCGTCTGCAAACCTTTGAGAATCCCCATCCGGAACGGGATTATACCATTGAGATCCGGGTACCGGAGTTCACTTGTCTGTGCCCAAAAACCGGGCAACCGGACTTTGCCACGCTGTACATCAGTTATGTGCCCGACCGCAAGTGCGTGGAGCTCAAGTCCCTGAAGCTTTATATATGGTCATTCCGCAATGAGGGGGTGTTCCATGAGGCGGTGACCAATACCATTCTCAACGATCTAGTGGCTGCCACCACCCCCCGCTACCTGCAATTGCGGGCCGAATTCTCTGTGCGCGGCGGCATCTATACCACCGTGGTAGTGGAGCACCGTAAACCCGGTTGGAGCCCTCCAGCGCCTATCCCGCGACCGCCAGGGATGGCGGAAGTACTGGAAACGCAGGAGCAGTTTTCAGTGCGGCCCCCGGGCATGGCAGAAGTGCTCGCACAAGGCCACTCCAGGCCCACGCAGGGAGGACAGTTTTCAGCACCGGAGGCGGATCCACCGCGCGCCCGCGAAACCACTAAACCGCCTGCTCCCGACACCCCCCTTGCAGTACGCCCTGCACCCTCCAGTCCCAGCCCCGTTAGCGGCAGCCGCTTTCGCATGCTGCCGCGTGAACGGCGTTCAACCGCGGAAACTCCCGCCTCTGCCAGTACCGACGAATCGGAACCCGAGCTCGCCCCACCTCCAGCGCCGGTCCCAGAGCCCGCCACCGACGGTATATATATCGGCATCGACATGGGCACGGGTGGTTGCCGTATGGTCGCCATCAATAAGGCCGGTGAGATTCTGGCCCAGGCGGCGGCGCCCATACCCATACCCATGAAAAACGACAACCAGATCACCCAGGATTCCAACCTGTGGTGGAAGGCCGTGTCCGCCGGCTTAACCAACCTCATTAAAGACATCCCCGCCGCCAAGATACGCACTATCGCCGTGGCGGGCACCTCGGGCACCCTGCTTTTGTGCGACAAAAAAGGTACTCCTATCATCCCGGCCATGATGTATAACGATAATCGCGCCACCGATCAGGCCGACACCATCGTAGAGATAGCCGATGCCAACTCCGGCGCCCAGGGCGCCACCAGTAGCCTCGCGAAACTCTTATGGCTGCACGAAAAAGGCATAGACAAGCGTGCCGCCCATGCCCTCCATCAGGCCGACTGGATCGTCGGGAAACTCACCGGGATGTGGGGCCATAGCGATTACAATAATTGCCTAAAACTGGGCTATGACAGCGAGAAGCTGCGGTGGCCCAGTTTTATAAAAAAACTCGGCATCAACGATGCTTTATTCCCTACGGTCCATGCACCCGGCGAGCCTGTGGGCCCCATTAGCGCGGAGACCGCCAAGACCTTCGATCTATCACCGAAAACCCAGGTGGTCGCCGGTACTACGGATGGCGTGGCGGCCTTTCTGGCCGCCGGTCCCAGCCAAGTGGGCGATGGTGTAACCTCCCTGGGTTCGACCTTAGTACTCAAACTCCTTTCCAATAAGCCGCTATTTTCCGTGGAGCACGGCGTTTATAGCCATAGACTCGGCAAGCGCTGGCTGGCGGGGGGCGCCTCCAATAGCGGCGGCACTACCCTGCTGCAATATTTCAAATTGGAACAAATGCGCGAGTTAACCCCCATGCTGGAACCGGACAACCCCACGGGCCTGGATTATTACCCTTTGCCGGATGTAGGTGAACGCTTTCCCGTTAATGATCCGCACATGGTCCCCAAACTCGAACCCCTGCCGGGTAACAGCGTGACCTTCTTCCAGGGTATGCTGGAAGGCATCACGAACATAGAGGCCCAGGGTTACCGGCTGCTGCACAAATTGGGCGGGCCGGCACTACGGGAAATCCGCACCACCGGTGGTGGCAGTCATAACCCCGGTTGGCGACGTATACGCGCACGCATATTGGGCGTGCCTCTAAAAAATCCCCAGTCAGAAATGGCAGCCTATGGGGCGGCGCTATTGGCCTCTGGGCAAGTTGAAAAATCCGGTTAGGCTCCCGAAGTAGCAGCGATATCGCACAGTGTGGGTTAAAACACTTAGTAGAAACACAGACATGTCCATAAGTAAATCAATATACACTTATCCAATCTGGGCGTGTATATTTGGGCGTCTTCTTAAATTAAAAAAGCTGTTTCTTACAGTTACGCGCCCAACATCAGCATGAAGAAAAATTTAGAAAATGATCTGGGCCGTGCTTATACTGGCAACACATGTTCGAAAAAGCACCCCCATATAGGAAATACTCGCCCAATAGAGGCCAGGGCAGGCCGAAGATTCAAAGGAGCGCGCTATGCATGATCTCCCGGTGGGCTTGCCAGAGCGTGATCCTTTAACGGGTGCGATCAGCCGTGCCGCCATGCATGGACTGATCGAGGACATGTTGGCCCATGGCGTCAGAACCGATGACCCTTTTGCCCTCATACTCTTTGACATCGACCGTTTCAAGCTGGTGAATTTTGGTTTCGGCGACAATCAGGGGGATGGGGTACTGCAAGCCATAGCCACCACCGGCCAACAATGCTTGCGTGCCGGCGACCTCATAGGTCGCTGGGGCGGACAACAGTTTCTATGTCTCCTGCCTAATACCTTGCCGGCCGATGCCTATAGGGTCGCGGAAAGCATACGCAAGGCGATAGAAACCAAGGCCATGCATATTAACGCCAACCTTATTCATGTTACCGCAAGCTTCGGCGTGGCCTGTTTCCCAATGGATGGGAATCTCGTTCGGCAGTTACTGTCGGCGACCGATGCCGCGCTGTATGCAGCCAAAGAATCGGGGCGTAACCGCACCATGCTCGCCGGAAACTTAGAACACCAGCCCTATGGTGTCGGAAATATGTTGGAAGCCGCTTTGCGCGAAGACCGTGTGACGGTGGCGTATCAACCCATAGTTGATCTCAAAAACGGTAAGGTGGTAGCAGAAGAAGCGCTGGCACGGATTACCACACCGGCGGGCAAGACCTTGGCGGCCAGCGAATTCATCGATTCTGCGCGTCTATTGCAATTGACCCATAAAATCGACCGTACCGTGATGCTGCAGACCATGCAACATTGCGCCCGGTTGCTGGTCGCCAACGATCATCCCATCAATCATTTCGTCAATATATCGGGCAACCTGCTACATCATCCCGCGGTGGTGGAAGAGCTGCTCGATACCACCAGGGCAATTTGCATGTCCTGCGGTAACTTGGTCGGACCGGTCAAACCATTGGTCATAGAAGTCACCGAACGCGAACTCCTAGGAGACATCGCCACCGCGCGTGCGCTGCTTAAACCCTTCACTGACTTTGGCCTGCGCTTGGCCTTGGATGATTTTGGCAGCGGCTATTCGTCATTTCACTATCTTGCGGAATTTCCCTTTTCTTTTTTGAAGATCGAAGGCTCTCTCATCACCCAGCTCACTAATCGCAAGGTACGCACCATGGTTCAGGGAATACAGAGGACCGCCAAAGAATTAGAGCTGATCACAGTCGCGGAGTTTGTAGAGAATGCCGCCATCGCCGACATTGCCCGCGACATAGGCATAGATTGGGCACAGGGCTATTACTTTGGCGAACCGAAAGTGAGTCATTGAGGTAGTCAGATTGTGTCGCGCTCCCGCGCGGGCTTTAAAATCTAATTGCGGGCGCTCCGCCCCTGCACCCTGGGGTACTTTTCTTTGCTTGTGCAAAGAAAAGTACCCAAAAGAAAGCACACCCCATCGCTCGCCGCGCAAAACCAGCGCGGTCCCCTGCGCTCCTCGCCCCACCGGGGCGCTGCGCAACTCGTAACGCCACTATCGATGGCGTTACTCAGACAGTGCTCGCGAAATCCCCCCGGTGGGGCTGCGGTGCTCGGCGAGCTCAAAGGGGACTGTAACATCTACACCTACACCCCTTTGGTACTACTTTATGTGCCAACACCTATAGCAAGCGTAGCGTGCGCCATGC
>JANOTM010000246.1:0-8873 GCA_031416355.1 Gammaproteobacteria bacterium | reverse complement strand
CGAGCACACCACACCATCCAGACCTGCCTTGTGTGCCAGCCCCGCCAGGCGTTCCACTTGACTGCGGGCGTCCGCAGGCAAGCCGATAGCCAAAAGATCGGCCGAACCATGGCTGGTCAGCAGGGTCACGCCCACTAACAGGGGGCGCCGTGGGGCGCCATCCACGGCGCCCCGCGCCGCCTGCAACATGGCATAGCCGCCTAGGGTATGGACATTCAGCATCCACACCCCAAGGCGCGCAGCGGCGTCGCAGGCCTTGGCTACTGTGGTGGGGATGTCGTGATATTTCAGGTCGAGAAAGATATCAAAACCCTGGTCGATCAATTCCTCCACCAGACGCCGCCCAGCGGCGGTATAGAGTTCCATGCCCACCTTGAGCCGGCATAGCGCTGGACTAAGGCGCGCAGTGCAAGCCAGAGCTGCTTCCGCGCTTGCATAGTCCAGGGCCACGATAATACGCGGGCCGGATACGGCGGTTTGGCGGTCATGCATGGTGCGTTTTCTCTTCCATGGTCTCCATGGCATGGGCCAACGGCTTAACCGAGTTCCAGCGGTGGCAGCCGGGACACTGCCAATGCAATGAGGCCCCGCGAAACCCGCATTGCAGACATACATAGCCGCGTTGCTGTGCGACCAGGCTCTCGATGATTCCATGCAAAAGCCTAAGATCGGATCGATGCGCGCTATCGGCCGCGGCCAAATTTAATTCAATGAGTCGGTGCAGCCCATGCACTGAGGGCTGTATGCGCAACCCCATGGCGACAAAGTTTTCCGCCGCCTCGATACCATCCCGATGCCGAATAATGTCGGCCATGGCGAGCATCACGGTCACATCGCCATGGCGTTGCAGCACACCGGAAAAATATTCGTACAACCCGGACTCATCGTTCAGGCGTTTGTAACTGGCGGCAATTTGATTGGCCACTTCGCCAAGATAATGAGGGTCTTGCTGTTCGATTCGTTTCCACGCTTTAATTGCCTCCCGGTGCCTCTCATCCAAAGACTCGAGTTGTCCCAGTAGTAAACTAGCGCGTACGCAATGGGGGTGGTAAGCAAGGGCGCGCGTGATATGCCGGCGCGCCGAGATAAAATCTTTAGCGGCAATGAGTTGCTCCGCAAGTTCGCAATAAAATTGGGCAATCACATCGCCCTGGCTCTTGCCGGAAGTGCGCGCGACCTTGCGGCTGGCGGCTATTGCCTTGTGCCATTCTTTTTCTTGCTGATAGATCTGCACCAAAAAATGCAAAGCGGCATCGGTTTGTAAACGGATCTCGACCAATTCCTGGAAGAGATTTTCGGCGCGGTCTAACAGACCGGCTTTAAGATAATCCTGGCCGAGTTCCAGCAGCGCCTGCGAACGCTGGAACTTATCCAGCGTAGGACGGGAAATAAGGCTTTGATGCATGCGTATAGCGCGCTCCACCTCGCCGCGCCGGCGAAACAGGTTGCCCAGGGCAAGATGGGTCTCGACCGTCGCCGTATCCGCCTCCAGCACCTTGATAAATACCTCTATCGCCTCATCAGGTTGTTGGTTGAGAAGAAAATTCAGCCCCATGAAATAAGCAGAGGGTATATCCCGTGACGAATTCATCCCGCGGCGCTTTTGATCGGCCTTGGCCACCAGCCAGCCGGAAGCGGCGGCGACGGGCAGCAACAACCATAGCAAATTACTTGCGTCCAGCAGGGATGAAGAATATGGCATAGTCGACTAGGGCGATGGGGCTACAAAACATCTTTAATAGGCAAGGCACGCAGGCTTTGAACTTCCTGTTCCATTGCGCGTATCTCGCGCCGCGCACGTACCAGTTGGCGCTGTATGCGCACGTACATACCCAGTCCCGCCATCAGCCCTAACAGTGAACCTAAAGTCAGGGTCGAGAGCAATAGCAAAGATAAGGGCCCTTCCCAGTGCAGGCCAAAATAGTAATCCACATTCACTATTTGCGCATTTTTGTAGGCAAACCCCAAGCCGATGATCAGCATGATGATAGCCACAAAGAAATACAGAAACCGCTTCATAAGGCCTCCTGTCAGTCCAGATTACCGATCTGTAGCATAACTCATCCATCACTACTTGATGGATAGGGCGGCATTTGTGACGGCCAAAAAAAAACGGCACCGGATAAGCCGAATGCCGTTTTTCTCATGGGCCAGGCCCATGGGTGACACACCGAGCTTCAGAGATCGACACGCTCCCGCAACTCCATGCCAGGTTTGAAGTGCGGCACGTGTTTGTGCGGAACCTCGACCGAGTCGCCGGTCTTGGGATTCCTTCCCACACGCGGCGGCCGGTAGTGCAGCGAGAAACTGCCAAAACCACGTACTTCGATACGCTCTCCCGCCGCCAGGGCGGCCGACATTTGCTCAAGTAGCTCTTTTACAGCAAGCTCAACGTCCCGGTAATCCAACTGCGGCTGCTTTGCCGCCAGCAGCTCAATCAACTCTGACTTAGTCATATGCGACGCCCTCAGGAACCAGCGTGAACTCCACGGGAATTCTTTAGCCTTCCTTGTTAACCAGTTTTTCCTTCAACTTATCAGCAAGGGTTGAGGCGCCAGTGCCTGTTTTGCGCGTGTATTCCTGGACCGCTTCGTTTTCCTCTTCCATGTCCTTGGCCTTGATCGACAGGGAGATCTTACGGGTCTTACGATCAATAGTAGTGATTTTCGCCTCGACTTCGTCGCCATCCTTAAGTATAGAGCGGGCATCTTCTACGCGCTCACGGGCCAGTTCCGAAGAACGTAAATAACCCTCAACCTCTTCTGAGAGTTTAACCGTTGCGCCCTTGGCGTCAACCGCGGTAATGACACCTTTTACCACGCTACCCTTGCCGTGCTCGGCGACATAGTTGGTAAACGGATCGCCTTCCATCTGTTTGATACCCAGGGAAATGCGCTCGCGTTCGGGATCGATGGCCAGGACCACGGCGTCGACCTCATCGCCCTTCTTGAAGTCACGTACCGCTTCCTCGCCAGGCCGGCCCCAGGACAGATCGCTCAAGTGGATCAGGCCGTCGATGCCGCCGTCCAGTCCGACGAACACGCCGAAGTCGGTGATGGACTTGATTTGGCCGTGAACCTTGTCACCCTTGTTATGAGTGGCAGAAAATTCTTCCCATGGATTCGGATGACACTGCTTGACGCCCAGGGATATGCGGCGACGCTCAGCATCGATATCCAACACCATCACTTCCACTTCATCGCCCAACTGCAGAACCTTGGTGGGATGTATATTTTTATTGGTCCAGTCCATTTCCGAGACGTGCACCAGGCCCTCGACGCCCTCTTCGATTTCGACAAATGCGCCGTAGTCGGTGATATTGGTAACCTTGCCGAACAAGCGGGTGCTCTCCGGATAGCGGCGCGCCAGATCCACCCATGGATCATCACCCAACTGCTTGAGGCCGAGGGATACGCGGTTGCGCTCACGGTCGAAACGCAGCACCTTGGCCTCGATTTCGTCGCCGATCTTGAGCACTTCGGACGGATGTTTCACGCGCTTCCACGCCAGATCGGTGATGTGCAGCAGACCATCGACGCCACCCAGGTCGACGAACGCGCCATAGTCGGTCAGGTTCTTAACCACGCCCTTGACGATCTGTCCCTCTTCCAGATTGGACAGCAGGGATTCGCGCTCGACGGACATTTCGGTCTCGACCACGGCGCGACGCGACACCACCACGTTGTTGCGCTTGCGGTCGAGCTTGATAACCTTGAATTCCAGTTCCTTACCTTCGAGGTAAGTAGAGTCGCGCACCGGGCGCACGTCCACCAACGAACCAGGCAGGAACGCGCGTATGGTGTCGATGGCAACGGTAAATCCGCCCTTCACCTTGTCGGTAATGATGCCGGTGATGATAGATTGGGTTTCATGGGCCTTCTCCAGCACGTCCCAGGCCTTGACGCGGCAAGCCTTCTCGCGCGATAGGCGGGTTTCGCCGAATCCGTCTTCCAGATTCTCCACGACGACCTCAACCATGTCGCCGACCTTGACGGTAATTTGGCCGCTGGCGTCACGAAACTGCTCCGCGGGGATGACACCTTCGGACTTAAGTCCGGCGTGCACCACCACCACTTCGTTGTCTACCCGTACCACTTCTCCGATGATCAAGCCACCGGGACGCATGGGGGCGGTAATCAGGCTCTGTTCAAATAATTCGGCAAAACTTTCGTTCATGGTTGATGTGTAATCCTGTAATGGAAGGAACCCCCGGCGACGGCCGTGATATTCCGATAATCCGCAACTGTCGTCCTGACCATAGCGGGTTTAAGTTAAACACTGAGATGCGTGGTGCGTGCCCTCTTCATGCCCCCTGGGGAATGCAAATCTATTCCTCCAACCGTTGCCGCAACCGATCCAAGATAAGTTCCACCACCTCGTTGATGCCCATGGTGGAAGTATCGAGTATCTCCGCGTCGTCGGCAGGCCGCAGCGGCGACACCGCACGTCCGGCATCGCGCGCATCGCGCGCACGTATCTCCCCTAACAACAGCGGAAGACTAGCATCCAACCCCTTTTCTTTCAACTGTTTATAGCGTCTCTCGGCACGTACTTCCGGGCTCGCCGTGAGAAAAATTTTGAGCCGGGCGGCGGGAAAAACCGTGGTGCCCATATCCCGGCCATCGGCTACCAGCCCCGGATTTTGGCGGAAATCATGCTGTTTTTGGAGTAAAGCCGCCCGTACCTCGGGCCAAACCGCCACTTCCGAGGCCCAGCGCCCGCATTCTTCCGTCCGCAACCAAAGACTCACGTCCTGGCCATTGAGGATGACCTGGGCCGAGCCATCCGCCTGGGGTTCGAAGTCCAGTTGGATTTCCCCGGCCAGACGGGCTAAGGATAGGGCATCAGTCAGGGGTATCCCCGCGTCCTGGGCCGCCAACCCCAGGACCCGATACAGGGCGCCACTATCGAGGTAATGCCAACCCAAGTGCGCCGCCAGCAACTGGCTAATGGTACCTTTACCCGAACCCCCGGGACCGTCTATGGTTACCACCGGTATCGTCATGGACCGGGGACAACGCTGATCTTAAGCCCGGCGCGGGCCGCCAGGGTGACAAAATCCGGGAACGAAGTAGCGACATTTTTACAGTCATGAATGACTATAGGCCCGTCGGCGCGTAGGGCCGCCATGGCAAACGCCATGGCGATGCGGTGATCACCATGGCTGTCCACCTCGCCGCCGCGTAGTTGACCGCCCTGGATCACCATGCCGTCGGGCGTCTCGCGGGCTTCGATACCCAGTTGCCGCAGCCCTGTCGCCATCACCGCAATGCGGTCGCTTTCCTTGACGCGCAATTCCTCCGCCCCAGTGAGCAGCGTCTCTCCCTCGGCACAGGCGGCGGCAATAAAGAGCGCGGGGAATTCATCAATGGCCAGTGGTACCTGATCGGTGGGGATGACGATACCGCGCAGGTGCCCACCGCGCACGCGTATATCGGCCACCGGTTCGCCGCCGGCATCGCGCCGGTTCTGCACGACGAGCGTAGCGCCCATGCGCTCAAGGATATTCAACACGCCGATGCGGGTGGGATTGATACCCACGTGTTCCAGCACCACCTCGGCACCCGGGGTAATAGCCGCACCCACGAGAAAAAACGCCGCCGACGAAATATCTCCCGGTACGTCTATGGCACATCCCTGCAACGTACCGCCGCCGCGTACCCGGATACGTGCGCCCGCGGTATCCACGGCGTAGCCAAATCCCCGCAGCATGCGTTCAGTATGATCGCGCGTGGGCGCCGGTTCCGTTACCACGGTTTCACCCTGCGCGTATAGGCCCGCCAGCAGCAATGCCGATTTCACCTGGGCGCTGGCCATGGGCATCGTATAGTCGATGGCGTGCAGCTGCTGCCCGCCGGTAATACGCAGGGGTGGACGTCCCCCGGCAGCGGTCTGGATGACCGCACCCATGGCGACCAGGGGCATGGAAACGCGACCCATGGGGCGTTTGCGCAAAGAATCATCGCCGCTGAGCTCGGTATCGAAGCTTTGTCCCGCGAGGATACCGGCCATGAGACGCATGGCGGTACCGGAGTTGCCCATGTCGAGCATGGCGGCGGGCTTTTTAAGCCCGTACAGACCGACGCCCTGAAGGGTTAAACGACCCGCGTTGGGACCTTCGGCGCACACGCCCATGGCGCGGAACGCGGCTAGGGTCGATAGCACATCTTCGCCCTCCAGTAGACCCGTCACCTCGGTCACACCTTGGGCCAGGGCACCCAACATCACACAACGATGGGAAATGGATTTATCGCCGGGCACGCGCAAATGCCCGGCCAGGGTGCCGCCGGGTTGTACATGGTAATGGTAATTGATGTGGGTGGAGGACATGGTTATCTTCTGAATCACTATTTTGGGTCGATACCCTGGCGGGCCTGGCGCGCCCTAGTAAAAAAGGCCTCCAAGTACACGGCGTCGCTGTGTTCCAGGGCCGCTATCAGGGCATCGAGGTCGGCACGGTAATCGCCCAGGGCCTGGAGTATCGCCGTGCGATTGGCCAAGCCGATATCGCGCCACATGACCGGATCGCTTGCAGCGATGCGCGTCATGTCGCGGAAACCGTTGCCGATGAAATCGAATACGCGCCGCGTTGCCGGCTCGCGCGCCAATACATCGATAAGGCTGAACGCGAGGAGATGGGGTAAATGGCTGGTGGCGGCCAGGATCGCATCGTGCTCCTCTACCGATAGCGTGACGGTTTCGGCACCCGTGGCCCGCCACATGTGCTCTACCCGGGTGAGCGCCCCGCCATCGGTTTCCGCCACCGGTGTCAGGATCACGCGCTGACCTCGAAAAAGCGCCTCCACGGACGCGGTGACGCCACTCTTTTCGCTGCCGGCAAGGGGATGGGCGGGCACAAAATGATGAAAGTGCACCCCCAGGGCGGCGCGCGCCGCTGCGACGACGCTACCTTTAACACTCCCCACGTCGGTGATTACGGTCTGGTCCGAAATATGCGGGGCAATGTCGCCCAATACTTGCGCCATGGCACCCACTGGTACTGCCAGTACCAGCATGTCGGCACCACGCACCGCACGTGCCATGGAGGTCTCGATGCGGTCGACCACGCCCAGATCCACCGCCTGGTGCAGGTTAGCGAGATTGCGCCCAAACCCGATCACTTCCTGCACCTGCCCGCTGGCGCGCAAGGCGCGCGCTAGCGAACCGCCGATCAGGCCCACACCGATGAGGGTTAGTTGTTTGATGATGGCCATAACGCCAGGCTGCGCCGGTCGCGATACGTCGCTTACAAATCGCGCCCGATGACACGCGCGATACCGCGCAACTCTTGCATCAGTTGCAGCAATTGTTCCGGCGACAGGGCCTGATCGGCATCACACCACGCCTGCTGCGGGACTGGATGCATCTCGATCAGCAGGCCGTCGGCGCCGGCGGCGACGGCGGCGCGCGCCAGTGCCGGCACCATCCACGCCTTGCCGCCGGCGTGGGATGGATCGATGATCACCGGCAAATGGGTCTCGCGCTTGAGCACCGGGATGGCGGTGACATCCAACATATTGCGATAGGCGGTCTCGAAACTGCGCACCCCGCGTTCGCAAAAAATGATCTTGTGATTGCCGCCGGCGGCGATGTACTCGGCCGACATCAGCCACTCCGAAATGGTGGCCGACATGCCACGCTTGAGGATAACCGGTTTATCCACGCGGCCGACTTCCTTCAGCAAGTCAAAGTTCTGCATGTTGCGCGTGCCGATCTGGATGACGTCCACATCGTACTTGAGAAAAGTATCGAGCTGACGCACGTCCATGAGTTCGGTAACCACCGGTAGCTTTTCCTTGCGCGCAGCGGTAAGTAAATACTCTAACCCCTTCTCACCCAGTCCCTGGAATGTATAGGGACTGGTACGGGGTTTAAAGGCGCCACCGCGCATCAGACGGCAACCGGCGGCGCGCACCGCGGACGCGGAGGCCGCCATCTGCTCGGGTGTCTCCACCGAGCACGGGCCGCCTATCACCTGCAGCATGTTGCCGCCTATGGGTATGCCGCTGACGCTAACGATGCTGTCCTGCGGGTGCCATTCGCGCGCGACGATTTTGTAGGGTTTGAGTATGCGGATGACACGCTCTACTCCCGCTAGGGTTTCGATGACTTCGCTGGAGATCTTGCGGTCGTCGCCGATGGCACCGATGAGCGTGCGCTCGGCGCCGCGAGAAATATTCGCCGCCAAGTCCAGGGAGACCAGGTGGGCATTTACCGCATCGACTTGCTCGTGGGTGGCGTCGGACCGCATTACGATGATCATATTAATACTGCTCCAGTAAATTATAACGCCTGCTATGTAGGGTGGGCATCGCCCACCAGCGTGCCGGCCGCAACCCTGTGTGGTGGGCGATGCCCACCCTACCACTAGTCATCGGCCTAGAGCCTGCTGCAATGCCTCGAGAAACCGCCGGTTCTCCTGCTCCAAACCTATGGTAATCCGCAGGTGCTCCGGCATGCCATAATTGGCCACCGGCCGGACGATGACCCCGGCATGCAAGAGTTTTTCATACACTTCCGCCGCCTGCCCGACATGCACACAAATAAAATTACCGACCGAGGGTATGTATTCCAAGCGCAACGCACGAAAACCTGCAATCAATTGCTGCATGCCGGCGCTATTAAGTGCGCACGTGCGCTGCAAATGTTCGTCATCGTCCAGCGCCGCGGCCGCGGCCGCCAGCGCCAAGGTGTTGACATTGAACGGCTGGCGCACACGGTTAAGTAGATCAGCGACGCGGTCGTTGGAAACGCCGTAGCCCACGCGCAGGCCGGCGAGACCATAGGCCTTGGAAAAGGTGCGCGCCACAATCAGGTTCGGATAGTCCCGCAGCAGCGCCATGCCATCGGCATAGTCCGGTTCTTCCACATAA
>JANOTM010000245.1:0-3575 GCA_031416355.1 Gammaproteobacteria bacterium | reverse complement strand
ACGGTGGAAGGCGATGTGCCCATTGCCTACGTCAAGCGTGTCAATACTGTACCTATGAATCCCACCGATGCCGGCGAATTCCGCAGCGGGGGCAATCTCTACGTACGCGAAAAATCCTCTCCCAGCTCCACCGAATACAACATCACGGAGCAAGTGACTGCCGGCCAAGGGGACGTGTCGCGCCCGGAAGTCTCGTACGACGGCAAGAAAATTGTTTTTGCCATGCGCTGTAGTGCGAACACCCCTTGTAGCGGAGGCAGCGCTACTCCACTTGCTCAGCAAGACCTCACCTGGAGCATTTGGGAATATGATTTCAGCAAAGCCGCGCGCCTGGACCAGGGTACGCTGCGGCGCGTAATGAGTTTGACCGATGCCCGCCGTGGCGACGACTACGATCCCGCCTACTTGCCCGGCAATAACGGTTTTGTGTTCACTTCGCGCATCCAGGACAAATCTTCCGCCAAGTCAGGTAGCGCGCCGCTTTATCCGGGCCAGCCGGGTTACATCGCTCTGGATGAATACGAGCGCGAAGGTGTGGCCAACCTCCACACCATAAACGTGGACGGTACCAATATTCAGCAAATTTCTTTTAATCAAAGTCATGACCGCAGCCCGACGGTATTGCAAAACGGCCGCATCATGTATGCACGCTGGGACCACGTGGCTGGGCGCAATCACTTCTCGATTTTCACCGTGAAACCCGACGGTACCGATATGTTCGTTTTCTACGGTGCGCATAGCGCCGGCAACAGCCGCTTGCATCCGCGCGAGATGCAAGATGGCAAAGTGGTTACCGATCAGATGCCTTTGTCCGGCACCCAGGAAGGCGGTGCACTCATGCTGCTCGACGTGCTGAATTATTCCGAGCAGGACACGCCGGCCAACGACAATGTACCGACCAGCGGTGGTCAGCAACAGGCCACTAAAGAAACCATGGAGTTCGGTTCGCGCAGTATTTCCATCAACGGTCGTGTGACTACCCCATATCCACTATGGGATGGTAGCAATCGGGTGCTGGTGGCATATACCCCGTGTCAGGTCACTAGAAATAATGTGGTAACGGCGTGCGCGGCGTTGTCGGATGCCGAGCGTGCGCGCCTTACGCAGAACCGCCTGCAGACGGATATCAACGCCGACAATATTCAGAACAATGTGCCGGTCGCTTACTCTATACAGATGTTCGATATGGATACGCAGAAATGGCGCACCGTGGTACCCGCGGTATCGGATTTTATGTACAAAGATCCGGTAGCACTCCTGGCGCGCAAAGAGCCCAATATATTACCGGTTGCCAGTGCTACCACCCCCGGCCCCCAACGTGAGATGGGCACCTTGTCGGTGCGTAGTGTTTATGACACCGATGGCCTAGGTCGCATGGGTGATGCGGTATTGAGCCCGAGCGAGCGCAGCGGCGGTGTTATTCCTCGCGCTACCGGCGGCACGGCGAATATCGCCGCATTGAAAGATCCGACTAACCTGGCATATAAAAATCGCCCGGCGCGTTTTGTCCGCATTACCCGCGCCGTCGCTACACCCGCAGGTTCCAGTGGCATGCGCGAGGCGATTGGTGAAACCGAGTTTGAAATGCAACAGATAGTGGGCTATGCCGATGTGGAACCCGATGGTTCCATAAAGATAGACGTACCGGCGGACATTCCCCTTACCCTATCCGTTACCGACGCCCAAGGTCGAGCCTTCCAGTCCCATACAAATTGGCTGCAGATTCGTCCGGGTGAACAGCGTACCTGTAATGGCTGCCACTCGCCGCGCCGTGGCGCGGCCTTGAATTCGGGCACGCTCTTGGAGAATCCGGTCACTCACCCCAATACCTTGTTAGCTTCGGCCGTAGGCGAAACCATGGCGGATACGCGCGCTAGAAATGCCCCTTCGACACGTGAACTAAAACCAGATATCAATTATACCGATGTATGGGCAACTACGACCCAAGCAGCAACGCCTTGCACCAGTCTGCGCTACAGGGACAACACGCTATGCGATGGTGTCACCCCTGATGCCGCCAATAACCTGGCAACCCGGGTACCGGTCGATGGCATCATCAATTATCCCGATCACATCCAGCCGCTTTGGGAACAGGCGCGCCCGGCGGGGGCCTGTATAACTTGTCACAGTAACCCTGTGAAACTCGATTTGCGTCGCATTGTCTCTGCTACCGGCCGCTTTACTTCTTATCAAGAGTTACTCGTGGGCGATCCCAATATTGTCGATGGAGTACCACAGACGCGAATCGCTAATGGCGCCGTAGTCGTAGTGCTGGGCCCTGCCCGCATAAACAATATGGCTAGCCAAGGCGATGCGGTCGGCCTGGCGCGTAAAAGTCGACTGATAGAGATAATGTCGGGTGAAGAGCTCCTGGCAAGCCCAGCAGCGCGCACTGCATTCCCCACACCGGGAGCGGCAGCCCCAGCGGGTACTCCCAATCATGCTACCCTGCTGAATACCGCAGAAAAACGCCTATTGGCGGAATGGATAGACCTAGGAGCCCAATATTACAACGACCCATTTAATAGCTCTGGCGGCGTGCGTGTGGTTAACGGTTTGAGCCGAGCCGATTTTAATAGTGCCACCGCCAACAACAGCCAAAGGGCCATACATTCGGTCCTGCTAGAAACTTGTGGAAGCTGTCATCAGGCGGGCGGCAACGATCCGAACGCGCCCGCGCCCACATTTGAAAACAATCGCTTTGTGTTAACGGGAAGTAGCGAAGGGGATTTCAATGCGACTCTGTCTATGGTGAACAATGTCTGCACGCCCAACCTTAGCTATTTGCTCGATAAACCCTCTACGCCGCATCCGGCAGGATCGGCGAGTGCAGTATTGCTGCAGGGTAGTGCCGATTATGACAGGATACGAAGCTGGATCGTGGCGGGATGTACACCATAAAGAACGCCGGCGCAACGATTAACAATAGGGGGGTAAGCGTTTCGTGCCGTGGTGGGTGAGGGTGCCGGGGCTGTGCATACTGTTGACACTTTCAGCTTGCGGGAAGGTGGTTCAAACAGAGGGTGGTTCTGGCAAGACCTTGTGTTTTGATTATTACCAGCGATGCGTTAATCGGGTCTTTGATGACACCCTGACGTATGGGGGAATAAGCGCGTCCAACTGTTCCTCTTCCGGTTGTCACCAGGCAGGAGTTGGCCCGGGTGGGGCGTTTAAGATTAATCCAGGCTTGCCACTGTTAGTCCTCACTACACCAGCCCAGGATCGCACCACCCAGATGTATGCTAATTTTTTATCCGCCAAAGGCAGCACAAATCTTAACGATCCACGGCAAAGTTTTCTTATTAAGAAACCCTTGGGTGAGGTCTTTCACGGGGGCGGATTAATCTTTCCGGATGCTACAGTGATCGGTGTGCGTGAATTTCAATTTTGGGCATCCCAAAATGTTGACGACGAGTTCGGTGCTCAGTGCCCCAGTTTGTTCAATCCCCCTGCTAGCACTACCTGTCAATTCTAGTGGGCACATTCTTTTATGCGTATAGATACTCATACGCCACCGGCGCTGTCTACCTGCTGCTGGGTCAATTACTTATGGCGGCGGTGGCGCGGGGATCGCG
>JANOTM010000244.1:0-1629 GCA_031416355.1 Gammaproteobacteria bacterium | reverse complement strand
CCATCAAGGCGCGGCGCCCGGTGCTGGATGAAAAAGAATCCGGATACACCAATCGCATTCATGCCGACGATCTGGCGCGCATCTGTGTCGCCGCGGCGGAACGCGGTCGGGCGGATAGTATTTACAACGTGAGTGATGGCCAGCCCGGCACCCTGGCGGGCTACTTCAATCAACTCGCCGATGCCCTGGGCGAGCCGCGCCCACCGGTGATCACGCACGCCGAGGCGCAGACGCTGCTCAGCGCCGGCATGTTGTCGTATCTCAATGAATCGCGCCGCATCGATAACCGACGCCTGCGCCAGGAACTCGACATCGAGTTGCTCTATCCCACCTTGGAGGCCGGGCTCGCGGCGAGCCTGATGGAAGAACGTGCTGCTATGGACGAGAGTGGGAGATAAAATTCGTAGGGTGGCATCGCCCACCAGCGTGCGCCGGCCGCGGACATGTTTGGTGGGCGATGCCCACCCTACAAACTGCGTTTCCAGTACTTCCGGGTATCTCTATAAATTGTGATTCCGTCATTCCCGGGAAAGCGGGAATCCAGCATGTTCAATGGGCTATAGATTCCCGCTTTCGCGGGAATGACGATTTTAGAAGTGCCCTTCCGCCATCCCTGCGGTCGCACTGGAAACTGCGCCTGCGTTTGCCTCGAGAGGCCTGGCGCCAGTACTTCCGCCATCCCGGCGCCTGTTCCCGACAGCGCTCTACCTCGTCCATCCATGGGCTCGCCTGGCGGTCACCCACCCTGGGAATTCTGAATAAGTCTGGCTGTCATTCCGAACGCGTCGAGAGATTTCTCGCTACGCTCGAAATGACAACTTGTTCAGCACTTCCCTAGTTAACATTACCGCGCAGTACCGCGAACTGCTGCAAGATAGGAGTAACCACGGGTTCGATTTTCTTGCCCATAACGGTACCGATAGCGGTGGAACGGGCGAAGATGGAATTCAAAAGGTTCTCATCGACCTGGGACAAGGTGAGCACGGCCAGGGTTTCGCGCTCAAGCTCGGGTGCGGCGGCGGCCAATTCGTTAAGTCCTGGGTAGGGGCTAGCGCCATTCACCGCTTGGAGCCAAATGATCCGGGCTGTGTCCAGCATAACCTCTATATCTTGTGCCGCGCTTTGCGGCTGACAGGATTTGAAATATCCACCTATGGCATTCAATAGAGACACGGCCGCGTCCTGATTGGATGGACGGCGCAGGGCGTTTTGCGCCACGTGCAGAAAAGTTTGCCCGCCACCACTCAATGTGCGCATGAGCAGCGCGGCATAGGCATTGCCCGCTTGCGCCAGGGGTGCGAGTAGCGGCGTGTGGCGCTCGGCGTCGGCGCGCGCCGGCAAGGGATCGGGCAAAGCATCGGGTTGCGCCAGGAGAAATCCAATGAGTAGCGCGGATTTGCTCTTGCCTTTGGACCACAGGCTGCGAAGTGTTACGTCGTCGATCAAGCCCGGTTGCAATACGCGCCGCACTGTTTCTATCATCGCCATGGCGTCGGTCTCGAACGGTAGGTATTCCACTAGATAACTCGCCAGCACCTTGCCCATGGCGCCCTCGACCACGCACCGGCGCTCCAGCATGCAGCGTGCATTGTCCGCCGTGGGCAAGGCCCACCAGGCGCGGCGCGCCAG
>JANOTM010000243.1:0-19659 GCA_031416355.1 Gammaproteobacteria bacterium | reverse complement strand
CGTGGATGTCCTGCATCGCTTTGCTTGAGCCCGTGGTGGCGTGGCTGGTGGAGAGCCGCAACCTGAGTCGGACCAGGGCGGTGTTGATATGCGGCGCGGTGTTATGGCTGTTAGGCCTGATGTTGATTCTTTCTTTTAGCTACTGGAAATTTGCCTTCTCGGTATTTGGAGAGAGCAAATCCTTTGGCATGTTCGATGTATTGTCGATACTGACTACGAATATGGTGCTGCCCATTAGCGCTATTTTTTCTGCGCTATTCGTCGGCTGGGCGCTCACCAGCCACATGACGCGCGCGTCCATGGCCCTGCGTTCTCCCTGCACCTACGACATATGGCTGTGGCTGGTGCGGGTCGGGGTGCCGGTGTGGCTGCTGGTGATACTGTTCAATACGCGGCTCTTTTTATGACGACGGTGCATAAATCGGCCCTGGTGCCCTATAGTGCGCGTGCCATGTATGACCTGGTGATGGATATCGAGTCGTACCCCGATTTTTTACCCTGGTGCGGTGGGGCACGGGTGTCGGCACGCGACGGCGACACGGTGATCGCCGCCATCGATATCGCCTATGGCGGCGTGCACAAGACCTTTATCACACGCAACCGCGGTGTGCCGGGGGTGGAAATGGCGATGCGACTGGTTGAAGGGCCGTTTAAGCATTTGAATGGCCATTGGCAGTTCCAATCCCTGGAAGAACAGGCGTGCAAGGTCAGCCTGCACCTGGAATTCGAGTTCACTAACATGCTGCTGGGCCTGGTCGTGGGGCCAGTGTTTAATGCCATTGCCAATGGTCTGGTAGATGGTTTTCACCGGCGCGCCGAGGCATTGTATGGCAAGCGCTGAATGGATCAACGTCACCGTGGCTTACGCCACCCCGCAACAACAGATCGTGATACCGTTGCGTGTGCCCGCCGGCAGCACATTGGAACAAGCGATTCAGAGTTCCGGCGTATTGGAGCAATTTGCCGAGATCAACCTGACTATCAATTCGGTCGGCGTATTTGGCGAGCTGGCAAGTCTGGATGATCCAGTGCCCGCCGGCGGGCGCATCGAGGTCTATCGCGCGCTGGTGGCGGACCCTAAGCTGGCGCGCCGCCGCAGAGCGGCTGCAAAACCCACTAAGGGCCGTTAATCTGTCCGATCGCGTATCCAGCTGATACCTGCTAGTTTAGCTTGGATCGCCGGAGGCAGGTTTTTTCAGTCGCTCCGGGGCGAGATCTCCTTCTACGCTGACCACGGCGTCATCCTTGAAGTACACGGTCAAGAGCCGACGTTCCGGTTTCCCGCCGGCCTTGCCGAGAGAATAAAAATAGTCCCAGCGTTGCGCGTGAAACGGATCGTTGATCAGGGGTGTGCCCAACAGAAAGACCACCTGGCGTTTGGTCATGCCCAGCTTCAGGTTATCGAGCATTTCCGCATTAATGACGTTACCCTGCTGAATTTCGGCCCTATACAAGACGCAGCCGCTCAATAGGACCAGGAGAATAAGCAGGGGGATAGATAATTTGCGTGGCATTTTGGGAATGACGTGGGGTGATTTACACTGCGGCAATAATAGCCCATGTGGAGAGTTCGGTCACTCCATTCCGCACACCCGAGGTATTCCGATCATGTCAGACAGTACGGATCTTAAGAAGGCCGGGCTAAAAGCGACCCTGCCGCGGCTCAAAATTCTCAGTATTCTGGAAGACGCCCAGGTGCGCCACATGACGGCGGAAGACGTCTACAAGGCCCTGCTCGAGGCCGGCGAGGAGGTGGGTCTGGCCACGGTCTACCGCGTGCTCACCCAGTTTGAATCCGCCGGTCTCGTGATACGCCACAATTTCGAGGGCGGACGTTCGATTTTCGAGATCAACCAGGGACATCACCACGACCACATGGTCTGCATCGAATGCCGCAAGGTATTCGAGTTCATCGATCCGGCCATCGAAGAGCGCCAGCGCCTGGTAGCGGCCAAGGCGGGTTTTGTCATGGAGGAGCACTCGCTCTATATCTATGGTATGTGTCAGGGAATGAAAAAGAATGGGGTGTGTTCTAAGAAATAGATACAAGAGACCAGAAATGGCAATTGCGCGTGTGCGCCAGCGCGTGGCGGCGGGTGGGCATAATGTACCGGAAGGGGCGATTCGGCGACGTTTTTATGCAGGGCTACTCAATTTCGGGCGAGTGTACAAGCCGCTGGTTGACGAGTGGGTTCTGTACGACAATTCAAGTGATGAACCGGTTTATTTGGAAGAGGGGTACAAGACATGAGTGACGAGAGCAAGAAACATTGTTCGTCCGCGCGCGATCCGGATTTGGCCAACTCTGAAGCCGCATTGCGCCGCGCGGCAAAGCGTGCGCGTGAACAGGCGCGGCATTCCGCAGGCTATGTCGTGGTATACCGCGACGGCAAAATCGTGGAGGATTGGATCGATAAGCGCGTTGTCTGATAACGATGCGCCATCGATGACCATCTAGCCTATGCCCGAGCAGCGCGCGTTGCGCGAGGCGGCGTAAAAAGTTGGGGCGACAATTACCGACAGTCACCGCGATCAAGAGGACAGTGAAGAGATAGATTTAAGTCCTAACTCGCCGGAGTTTCGGGCCGATCAGCCGTCGTTCCAGCACCGGCTGACACCCACGCGCTGCCGTCCCGGTCGAAGATGATGTCCTCCATCGCTGTCTTGCGTTCTCCGTGAAGTGCAGTGTGCGTGCTGCGGCCACCATGGCGCGTGACAAAAACGCTGTGTCGGTGGCGGCAGCCCATCCTCTTGCGCGGCCGTTCCCTATCATCCCGCCACTTGACCTGTATCAATAACATTTCGGCTATAAAGGGAAACAATGGGCGTCAAATTGCCGCACCGGGCCCGTCACCGGGATGATATTTAAGGAGAGAGCGTTATGAGCAAAAACGACACCAAGAACAGCAACACTGACAGCAGCGTGGCCACCAACGAAACCATGAGTCGCCGCAAGTTCCTTGGCGCCGCGGCGTTCGTCGGTTTGTCCGGCGCCGGTCTGGCGGCGGGCTTGTCTTCCTGCAATAAGAAGGAGGGCGACAAGTCAACCTCCGTCGCGCATGGCGAAAAACCCGGCCAGTTGTCCGCCGAGGTGCCGCCCGGCCAGCTTGACGCCTATTACGGCATCTGGAGCGGCGGCCACTCCGGCGAGGTGCGCATCCTCGGCATACCGTCCGGTCGCGAACTGCGGCGCATCCCGGTGTTCTGCCCCGACCCTATGTCCGGCTGGGGCATGACCAACGAATCGAAGAGCATCATGGGCACTAAGGCCGACGGCAGTCTGCGCTACACCGTCGGTGACACCCATCATGTGCACGGCTCGTATACCGACGGCACCTACGACGGTAAATATTTCTGGGTGAACGACAAGATCAACAGCCGTATCGGCCGCATCCGCGGCGATACCTTCGAGGCCGATAAGATTACCGAGCTGCCCAACGTCCAGGGTTTTCACGGCATCTTTCCGGACAAGCGCGACCCGGTGGACCCGAAGGTTAACCACACCACGCGCGTGTTCTGCGGTTCCGAGTTTCACCTGCCGCAGCCGAACGACGGCAGCAACATGAATGATCCGACCAAGTACTATGCGGTCTTCTCCTGCGTCGATGCCGAGACCATGGAGGTGCGCTGGCAGTGCAAGGTCGACGGCAATATGGATCTGACTGCTACCTCCTACGACGGCAAGCTGGCCGCTTCCAACCAGTACAACACCGAGGGTGGCGCGGTTTACGTCACCATGATGTCGGTCGAACGCGACGCGTGCGTGTTTTTCAACATCGAGCGCATCGAGAAGGCGGTCCGGGCCGGCAAGGTGTTCAAGCTGCCCGGCTCGGCTGTGCCCATCGTGGACGGCACCAAGGCCGCGAATGCGGACCCGAAGACCGCTCTTACCTGTTACGTGCCGATACCGAAGAACCCGCACGGCGTGAACGCGAGTCCCGACGGCAAGTACTTCATCTGCGCCGGCAAACTGTCGCCGACCGCTACGGTCATCGAACTGACCAAGGTCCTCGACTGGTTCGAGGGCAAGGTGAAGGAACCGCGCGACACTGTGGTCGCCGAACCGGAAATCGGCTTAGGTCCCTTGCACACCGCCTTCGACGGCCGCGGCAACGCCTACACTACGCTGTTCCTTGACAGTCAGATCGTGAAGTGGAACGTGGACGCCGCGATCAAGGCCTACGCCGGCGACAAGAACGCCAAGGTGGTCCTTGACCGCATCGACGTGCACTACCAGCCGGGTCATCTGAACGCCTCCATGAGCGAGACGAAAGAGGCCGACGGCAAGTGGCTGGCGGTGGGCTGCAAGTTTTCCAAGGACCGCTATCTGCCGGTGGGTCCGCTGCACCCGGAGAACGAGGTGATGATCGACATCTCCGGCGACAAGATGCGCACCGTGCACGAATCGCCGGTGTGGCCGGAGCCGCACGACTTCATCATCGTCAAGCGCGACCTGATCAAGACCCGGCAGGTGTACAACATCGATGAGTTCCCCAATGCCACCAAGGATATGAACGGCTCGAAGCTGGTGCGCAAGGGTAAAAAGGTCACGGTGCACATGACCTCGGTGGCGCCGGCCTTCGGCCTCACCGAATTCAAGGTGAAGCTGGGCGACGAGGTGACCATCATCCTCACCAACCTGGACAAGATCGAGGATCTGGGCCATGGCTTCGCCATCCCGAAATACAACGTCAACTTCATCGTCAATCCGCAGGAGACCAAGTCGGTGACGTTCAAGGCCGATAAGCCGGGTGTGTACTGGTGTTACTGCACGCACTTTTGTCATGCTCTGCATCTCGAGATGCGCAGCCGCATGCTGGTGGAGCGCGCGTAACCGCGGTGGAAGTCGATCGGCCATGCATATGTAGGGTGGGCATCGCCCACCAGCGTGTGCCGACCGCAGCCACGTGTGGTGGGCGATGCCCACCCTACAAACTGCTCCTGCGTTTCCTGTACTTCCGCCGTCTCGGCGCTTGCTCCCGACAGCGCTCTACCTCGCCCATCCATGGGGTCGCCTGGCGGTCGCCCACCCTATGCCTGTTCAGGTTTTGTTTAATCGCGCGCCTTGCATCATGAACGTTGTTGTATATTTTCTGTTGTCTTTCGCCGCCGGTATGGGGTTGATATTCGCCGGCGCTCCCGTGGCATACGCCGCCGTCGGTTCCTACGAGGCGCCGCTGCCGACCCAGCTGTCGACCGACCCCGATCTATGCGCCCACGCCCCGTGTCGCGAGGTGATCGCTAGCGCCGACAGTTTTTCGAAGCGCATGGGCCGGCCGAGCTACGTCGAGGCCTATGCCAGCGGCGCCGGTAAGCAGCGGTTGATCGGTTACGTGTTTTTGTCTACCGACATCGTCGACATTCCGGCCTACTCCGGCAAGCCGGTGGTCACCCTCATCGGCATGGACACCAAGGGTATCATCACCGGTATCCGCATCCTCAAGCATAGCGAGCCGATACTGCTGGTCGGTATCCCCGAGGACGAGCTCACCAAATTTACCCAGCAGTATGTCGGCAAGTTCGTCGGCGACAAGATCGAAATCGGCAAGGCGCGCGAAGGCGAAGGATTCATCGGCGTGGATGCGATCAGCGGCGCCACCGTTACCGTCATCGCCGAGAACCAGGTGATTCTGCGCTGCGGCGTGGACGTCGCCAGGCAGGTCGGCATCCTGCAGGCACGGGTGCGACCGCCGGCGCGCTTTAGCGCTGTGCAGGAGACACGCGACTGGAGGGCATTGGTCAAGGAAGGCAGCGTGCGGCGGCTCAGCGTGCAGCCGGGTGATGTCGGCATGGAGGCCACCGGCCAACCCTACATCGATCTCTATTTCGGTTATTTGAACGCCCCGGTCGTCGGCCGCAGCATCCTCGGCGACGACAACTACCGGCGCCTGATGGCCGGCATCAAACCGAACGAACATGCGATCTTCATCGTCGCCACCGGCAGCGCATCATTCAAGGGCTCGGGCTTCGTGCGCGGCGGGATCTATGACCGCATCCAGGTGGCGCAGGAGAACGACACCTACACCTTCCGTGACACCGATTATCTCAACCTCTATGGCATACAGGCCGAGGGCGCACCCGAGTACCGCGAGTCCGGCATCTTCATCGTGCATGGCGCGAACTTCAGCGCCGCTTGGCCATGGAACCTGGTTTTTCTCGGCAACCGTGTCGACCAGGAAACCGGCGCCAAGACCTTCATCAACTTCGACAAGGAATACTGGCTGCCAGCCGCCTACCTCGAGGGTGGACGGCCGGCGGTGGAGCAGCCGGAACCAACCTGGCTGCGAGTATGGAAGAGCAAAAAGATGGAGGTAGCGGGATTTCTTCTGTTGCTGATGGCGGCGCTTGTCATTTACCGGCTGCGCGAAAAGCTGGTGCGCCGCGCCAACCACAAAGACAAACGCTGGGTGTCTTGGCCTAAGTATTTTCTTTGGGCCAGCAGCTTCGGATTTGTCGGTTACTACTCCATGGCGCAGCCGAGCATCACCCACGTGCTGACCTGGTTCCATTCGCTGGTCTATCAGTGGAAATGGGAGCTGTTCCTGTCGGACCCGATCATCTTCATTTTCTGGTGGTTCATTCTTGTCACGATATTTGTCTGGGGCCGCGGCCTGTTTTGCGGCTGGCTGTGTCCGTATGGCGCCATGAGCGAGATCGTGCACAAGCTGGCCCGCGCCTTTGGGTTGCGCCGCTTCCAGTTTGAATTTTCCAAACCCCTGCACGACAAGCTCAAATGGATAAAATATATTATTTTCGCCGTGTTGTTGGCGGTGTCGTTCTACGCCATCGGCACAGCGGAAAAAATGGCCGAGGTCGAGCCGTTCAAGACGACCTTCCTGGTGGGTGTGTGGAACCGTTCGTGGCCGTTTGTGCTGTACTGGGTGGTGTTGTTCGTGGCCGCCGCCTTCATCGAGCGCCCATTCTGCAAATACCTGTGCCCGTTGGGCGCGGCGCTGGCCATTCCGTCGACCTTTCGCTTCTTCGGACTCAAGCGCAAACAGGAATGCACCACCTGCACGGCGTGCGCCAAGGGTTGCGGCTCACTGGCGATCGACGCCGCGGGCAAGATCGATCAGCGCGAATGTCTGCTGTGTCTGGATTGTATGGTCCTGTACTATGACGCGCATGCCTGTCCGCCGCTGTCGCAGGAGCGCAAGCGGCGTGAAAAAGCAGGGCAGCCTTTGACCCGCATTAACGACCAAGGCTATTTTGCGCCGCTGGAGACGATGCAGGCCGCAATCAAAAATCCGCGCACCGGATAGTCGTGCGGAACTGGTGATGTACCCAACATATTAAGAGGCGCGCCATGGTCAAAAAAAATGCAGGGCTGGACCCAGTGACTATGCCCCATGGGCAGGAAAAGCTTACCGTCGTCGCCTGGATTTGGGCGGAGGCCAAGGACCACCTGTTGCCCTGGGGCCCCGGTTTTCTGGCCCAGAGGGCCGCGATCAAAGCGGCGGGCATTGGGCTTGCCGTGGTGGTGACCGTGACATGGATACTCGCCGCTGTCGGGCGTATCGATTCCGCGGTGGTGATTGCCTGGTGGACCGGTTGGAGTGTCTACGAAGTCCTGTGTCGCCGGCGCTGCAAGCCGTGGGTCAAGGAAGGCCCCTGGTGGCAGCGCAATCTACGCAAGGCCGATACCATCGATATTATTTTTTATGTCGCCACGAAGAATCTTCTTATCGGTGTCGTGCTTTTTCTCATACTGACCTGGCTGGACGTTTTCCCCTGGTGACCGGCTGGAAAAACTGAAATAAACACATCGTCCTGAATAATGCCACATAGTATAGGTAGGGTGGGTATCGCCCACCACACGTGGTTCCATCTGGCATCCCATGGTGGGCGATGCCCACCCTACAAACCAGGTGCGAAATATGTCGCTATGTTTAGTTTGCCTCTCCCGCCGGTTTGCGAGCTAGAATGACGGCATGAAGCTCAAGTTGCCTGTTACACGTGTTGCGCCACACGCCGCTCTCTGGCGGGCGCTGCCTGTCTGCCGTGCGCTGCTGGCGCTGGTAATGCTCGCCGCCGTTCCTGCGTTGCGGGCGGGCGAATGGCGCGTGCACGCGGGGGAATCCATCGCGGCGGCGCTGAAGTCAGCGAAGGCACATGACGTGGTCAGCGTCGAGCGCGGCGATTACGACGGGCATCTGGTTATCGACAAACCGCTCACGCTGCGTGGCGAGAACCGCCCGACCATCAGCGGCGGCGGCAGCGGTGATGTCATCCGCATCACCGCGCCGGACGTGACGATCGAGGGTTTTATCGTCCGTGACAGCGGCAGCGATCTCACGGCGCAGAATGCCGGCATCTATATAGTGCCCGGCGCGCACCGCGCACGGATAAAAGACAACGATCTTACCTATGATCTTTTTGGATTGTGGATCGAGGGCGCAGACGATGTACAGGTTGTCAACAACCTGATCACCGGCAAGCGCGACCTGTTGTCCTCGCAGCGCGGCAACGGCATCCAACTGTATAATACCAAGGGCGCACAAATCATCGGTAACAACATCAGTTTCACGCGCGACGGGATTTATGTCGATGTATCGCATCACGCTGTTTTCCGCAATAACAAACTGCATCAACTACGCTATGGCACGCACTACATGAATTCCAATGACAATCTCTGGGAGGGCAACGAGTCCTACCTGAATCGCAGCGGTCTGGCGCTCATGGAGACGCGCAACCAGACAGTGCGCAACAACATCGCCTGGGGCAATACCGATCACGGTATCATGTTGCGCACCCTCCAGGATTCGACCATCGAGAACAATGTGGTGGCGGGAAATGGAAAGGGATTTTTTATCTACGACGCCGAGTACAACGTCATCAAGAACAATCTGGTGGTCGGCAACCGCATCGGCGTGCACCTGTGGGCCGGGTCGTTCCGCAACGAAGTGGAGGGAAATGATTTCATTCTCAACCAGAGTCAGGTGCGTTACGTGGCGTCGCGTGATGAGCGTTGGGGTGGAAAGACCGGGAACTACTGGAGCAATTACGTCGGCTGGGACCGCGATGGCGACGGCATCGGCGACGTTCCATACGAGGCCAACGACGTAGTCGATCGCCTGAGCTGGCGCTATCCGTACGCGAAACTGCTGCTGCACAGTCCGGCAGTCCAGACCCTGCGCATGGTCAGCCGGCAGTTTCCGCTGCTGCGAGCGACCAGCATTGTCGACCCCAATCCCAAGATGCGCCCATTGCGAACCGACTGGAGTCAGTGGCTTGAAAAGACCCGTCATTGAAGTGCAAGCGGTGACCCGGCGGTTCGGCGACATCGTTGCCGTGGATAACGTCGATCTCACTATTCATGCCGGCGAAATCTTCGGCCTTATCGGGCACAACGGCGCCGGCAAGAGCACCCTGCTTAAGATGATGCTGGGTCTGCTGCCGCCGACCCGCGGCGAGATACGCATCACCGGCGAATCGGTGCGCGGCGCGCGCTTTCGCCAGGTACGTCGGCGTATCGCCTACCTGCCGGAAAATATCGTGTTCTATGAAAACTTATCCGGACTGGAGACACTGAATTTCTTTGCCGCGCTCAAGGATGCGGACAAACGTACCTGTCTGCCGCTGCTGGACAAGCTCGGGCTAGGTCACGCCGCGCGTCGGCCGGTGCGCGGCTATTCCAAGGGCATGCGCCAGCGTCTCGGTATCGCTCAGGCACTGCTCGGTGCGCCGGACATTCTGTTTCTGGACGAGCCCACCACCGGCCTCGACCCGGAGGCGACGCGCGATTTCTATCGGATACTGGAGGAGCTGAAGGAGACGGGCGTCACCGCCATCCTGTCGTCACACCATCTGGCCGAGATTCAGGGGCGCCTCGACCGGTTGGCGTTGATGAAGACCGGGCGCATCCAGGCATCGGGTACGGTAGCGAGCCTGCGCGAGGCACTCAAGCTGCCGCTGCACATTCAGGTGGCCCTGCGGCAGGGCACAGAGCGGCTGTTGCCGGGCGCGTTGCAGGGCATCGCCGGATTCGAGATGCGCCTGCATGCCGGCAGTGCCGACATCATTTGCGATCGGCAGGAAAAAATGCGGGTGATCGCCAAGCTCGTCGCCCTGGGTGCGGACATCACCGATATACACATCCAGGAACCGTCGCTGGAAGACGTGTTCTTGGGCTATGCGGGGGTATGAAATGCAGAGCTTGGAACTAAAACAGATCGCCACCATCGCACGCAAGGAATTCTGGGACCGCATTCGCAATCGCTGGGTGCTCGCGGTCGCCGTGACCTTTATTTTCTTCCCTGGAAGCCGTATTTCTCGGAAACGTTGGGGCTTGACATGCAGAACGTAGAATTCAGACAAATAGCCACCATCGCACGCAAGGAATTCTGGGACCGCATTCGTAATCGCTGGGTGCTCGCGGTCGCCGTGACTTTTACCCTGTTCGCCTTGGTTATCGCTTATTTCGGCACGGCACAACAGGGCGCGGTCGGCTTCAAGAGCATCGATCTGACCATCGCCAGCCTGGTCAGCCTGGCGATTTATCTAGTGCCGCTGATCGCCCTGATCCTTGGATACGACGCCATCGTCGGCGAGCGCGAGCGCGGTTCGCTCGATCTGCTGCTGTCCATGCCCCTGACCCGGCTCGAACTGCTACTGGGAAAATATTTCGGTCTGGCCGCGGCGTTGGCGTTCTCCACCATCGCCGGCTTCGGCTTGGTGGGTGTCATACTATCGTATCAATTGGATGTGGAATCGCTGTTTCACTACGCCGGATTCATGTTCAGCGCGATACTAATGGGCATGGCGTTTCTCAGTATGGCGGTGCTTATCTCGGTAGTCGCGAGCAATAAGGTGGTGGCCAGCGGCGTCGCCATCGGCACGTGGTTCCTGTATGTGCTGGTCTACGATCTGATTCTGCTCGGCCTGCTGGTGCTGACTGAAGGCAAGCTCGCCGACCAGGTGTTTCCGGTGTTGCTGCTGCTCAATCCGGCGGACGTCTTCCGGGTGTTGAATATATTCAACATGGAAGAAGTACGCACGCTCTATGGGTTGGCCACGGTGTTTCCGCCGGCGCTCGCCAACCCCTGGCTGCTCGGCGGCGTTATGCTGTTCTGGATGGCGGCGCCGCTCGTTGTTGCCTATAGTAAATTCAAATAATGTGTGCAGAAATCGATGAAGCCACGAGAGTATTTGTAGGGTGGGCAGCGCCCACCAGCGCGCGCCGGCCGAAGTCGCGGGTGGTGGGCGCTGCCCACCCTACATGCTATGCCAAGTTCAAACACTATCCGGAGACGCCCATGAGACGCAGACCGACCCTGTGCCATCCGCTGACGCGCCTGTCCGTCACGGCGCTGCTGTTGTTTGCGCTCACCGCCTGCAGCAAGGAGCCGCCCCCGGCGGCGCCGCAGGCGATCACCCAGGGCACGGCGTGCTCGCTCGATGGCATGACACTCATGGATTATCCCGGTCCCAAGGGACAGATCCATTATACCGACGGCACCACTGAATTCTTTTGTGACACGGTGGAGATGTTTTCCATCACCCTGCGGCCGGAGCAGCAGAAGCGCATCCGTGCCATTTTCACCCAGGATATGGCCAAGGCCGAGTGGAGAGCACCACGGGGCCAGTGGATAGCCGCGCGCAGCGCTTATTACGTGCGCGGCAGCAGCCAACGCGGTTCCATGGGCCCGACCCTGGCCGCGTTTGCCGCGCGTGCGGATGCGCAGGCGTTCGCACAAAAATACGGCGGTACGGTATTGGCCTTCGGCGAGGTGACCATCGACATGATCGACCTGCACGGCGGTGCTGAACATGATCGCAGGATGTAGCTAACCTTATGGCGAATTTTTACGAAAATCTCGCTCCCGAGGATGTCGCGACCCTCGACCGCCTTTCGGCATTGCTGATTGAATTACGCGAGAGCCACCTGGCGCTGCTTGCGCGCTATACTGTGGCAAGCGAAGATGAGTTGTTCGAGAGACTGCGTGCCGGTAAACTCGCCGAGCACACGGCATACGAGGATTATCTCGGCGCCAAGATCATTGCATCGACGCGCGCGGCGATACGCTCGCAGCTGCGTGATTATATGTTGCAGATAAACCCGGCGGGTGTGAGCATGAATGTGCACGCACAATTGTCCGACGCGGTGATTACGCGCTACGGCGAACGGCTGGAATGCACCCCGCAGCAGTCATTCGATGCGCTGATGCTGCGGTTCGACACCGGCCTGGGTGTGGAACTGCGCTTCGCCAGTGTCGATGAATATTCCATCTACTGGCAGTTCCAGGATACGGAATGGCGTATCGACACCGCCCCGCTGTATACACATTTATCGTCTTTCCCCAACCATGTGCACGCCGCCGACGGCAGTGTGGGACCCGACCCGTTGACCGCACCGGGCCGGCCGCCGTGGGAAAATCTGCGTGTTGTGCTCGACGCCATTCTAGAAAATCCGCGCCTGGATATACCGCCGGCCTGAAGCTGCGGTGCCAACGTGTCACCACGCACAGCAGTAGCAACCCTGCTACCCGCCATGGAGTCGGTTATCGAGACTCCAGGCCGGATAAAGCCAGGGTGCTCACCCTCATGTGCCACACGTTCGCAGAATTGTATCAACGATAAAGGCGAATAATACCCCAGTCACATACTAGGTTACTCGGCGAGCGCACGCAGGGGTTGTTGCGTGGATTTTCAGTGGTTTTGTTTGACACAGGTCAAGGATATGGCGGCACATCCATCCTAAGGTAGCGTCTGGGGAAACTTCACTGAAACGAAACAATTTAATTAAGGAGTGCCACATGAAGCACGGTAAACGCAAGCTAACGACAGGCTTGGCAATACTGGCCGTCGTGCCGCTCGCCCTGGGCGTTGCCTGGGCGGCGGAGAAATCCTCCGGCCACCCCCGCACACCAACCCCGGAACTCAAATACGAAGGCGCGCCAGTGCCGATCAAACCGGAGGAGGTCAGGGATGTGATCACACCCAAGGCACCACCATTGACCGCAGATGAGTTTACCCGCGCAAAGCAAATTTATTTCGAACGTTGCGCCGGTTGCCACGGCGTGCTACGCAAGGGCGCGACCGGCAAGCCGCTGACCCCGGATATCACCCTCGGCAAAGGCACCGATTATTTGAAGGTGTTCATTAATTATGGTTCGCCCGCCGGTATGCCGAACTGGGGAACCTCGAAACAACTGACCGACAAGGATGTTGATCTGATGGCGCGCTTTCTGCAACACGAGCCGCCGGTTCCGCCGGAATGGGGCATGAAGGAGATGGAGGCCAGCTGGAAGCTACTGGTTCCGCCGAACAAGCGCCCGAAGAAGAAGATGAACAATCTTAACATCGGTAACCTGTTCTCCGTCACCCTGCGTGACAGCGGTGAGATCGCGCTGATCGATGGCGACAGCAAGAAGATCGTCCGCGTGATCAAGACCGGTTATGCGGTGCACATTTCGCGCATGTCGGCTTCCGGTCGCTACCTCTACGTCATCGGTCGTGACGCCCGCCTCAACCTCATCGACCTGTGGATGGAGAAACCGGACAACGTCGCCGAGCTCAAGATCGGCCTGGAGGCGCGTTCGGTGGAAACGTCCAAGTATAAAGGTTATGAGGATAAGTATGCAGTCGCCGGCTCCTACTGGCCGCCGCAGTTCGTGATCATGGATGGCGACACCCTGAAGCCGCGCAAGATCGTCGCGACCCGCGGCATGACCGTGGATACCCAAGAATATCATCCGGAGCCGCGCGTCGCCTCGATCGTGGCATCGCGCTTCCACCCGGAGTTCGTGGTCAACGTGAAGGAGACCGGCCAGACCCTGATGGTGAACTACGAGGATATCGACAACCTCAAGGTCACCACCATCGGATCGGCGCGCTACCTGCATGACGGCGGGTTCGACAGCACTGGCCGCTACTTTCTGGTGGCGGCCAACAAGTCGAACAAGATCGCGGTGATCGACACCAAGGAAGACAAGCTGGCGGCGCTAGTCGATGTCGGCGCGATTCCGCATCCGGGTCGTGGCGCCAACTTTGTCGATCCCAAGTTCGGCCCGGTCTGGGCCACGGGCCACCTGGGCGACGAGAGCGTCTCGCTCATCGGCACCGATCCGGAGAAGCACCACGACTATGTCTGGAAGGTGGTGCGTACTCTGAAAGGCCAGGGCGGCGGGTCGCTGTTCATCAAGACCCATCCTAAGTCCAAGAATCTTTGGGTCGATACCACGTTGAACCCGGACGCCAAGATCTACCAGTCGATCGCTGTGTATGACATCAATAACCTGGAGAAGGGGTTCGATGTCATCAACATTGCGGACATGGCCGGTCTCGGCAAGGGTGTGAAGCGTGTGGTGCAGCCGGAGTACAACGAAGCCGGGGACGAAGTCTGGTTCTCCGTGTGGAGTGGCAAGGACGACGAGTCGGCGATCGTGGTGCTGGATGACAAGACCCGCAAGCTCAAGGCGGTGATCAAGGATAAGCGTCTGATCACGCCGACCGGCAAGTTCAACGTGCACAACACGCAGTACGATATATATTGAATTGTGCACGACCACGGCAGGGGAAAGCCCTGCCGTTTTTTAAAGATGATGGTGGAATCAAGCTGGCCGTCATCTTTGAAAAATGAACCCACTAAAAGCACATACCCGACCATGCGCCATTCCGGGCTGTTAATTCTGATGTCCATTGCCATGGGTGTACAGGCCGATCCGACTGTTGAGCGCCAGACACAATTGATTAATCTTCTCAGGCAGGATTGTGGCTCATGCCATGGCATGAGCCTGAAGGGCGGTCTCGGTCCGTCGCTGCTGCCCGATGCCATGACCGCCAAACCCGTGGAGTTTTTGCGCCAAACTATACTGGAGGGCCGACGCGGCACGCCGATGCCGCCGTGGCGCGGGTTGCTCAGCGTCGATGAGGTTTCCTGGCTGGTGGACCAACTGCGTAATGGAGTTATTGATGCGAAATGAACCGTCCCAGCGACGCCCGCTGACTGCGATTGCGGTGCTGGCATTCTTGTTGACGGCGTGTGTGTCCACCCCAGGTTTACGTGGCACTGGGGATCTTGGCGTTGTCATCGAGCGCGCGACCGGCAGCGTGCTGGTGGTCGAGACCACCGGCGGTACGCAGCTTTTCCGTATCACCGGCCTCGGCGACCTGTCGCATGCCTCGGTGGTCTACTCGCGCGATGCGCGCTACGCCTATATCTTCGGACGCGACGGCGGCCTGACCAAGATCGACCTGCTGTCGGGACGTATCGTCCGGCGCATCGTGCAGGCAGGCAACGCCATAGGCGGCGCGATCTCCCAGGACGGCCGCCTGATCGCTGTATCCAACTACGAACCGGGCGGTGTAAAGGTTTTCGATGCCGCCAGTCTTGGGCAGGTTGCCGACATCCCCGCAGTCTACAGTGCAGACGGCAAACGTTCGAAAGTGGTCGGGCTGGTTGACGCGCCCGGACAGCGTTTTGTGTTTTCCCTGTACGATGCCGGCGAGATATGGGTGGCGGACATGCGCACGCCGTCGGCGCCGCAGATCCGCAAGTTTGCCGGCATCGGGCGCCAGCCCTACGACGCGCTGATTACCTCGGAGGGTCATTATTACCTCGCCGGCCTGTTCGGCGAAGACGGTCTGGCGCTGCTCGATATGTGGAACGTCGATGCCGGGGTGCGGCGCGTCATGAACGGTTATGGCCGCGGCGAGCAGCCGTTGCCGGTATACAAGATGCCGCATTTCGAAGGCTGGGCGATTGCCGAGGACTATGTTTTTGTTCCCGCCGTGGGCCGGCGTGAGGTGCTAGTAGTCGATAAAAAGACCTGGAAGGAAGTGGCACGGATTCCAGTGCACGGCCAGCCGGTGTTTGTCATGGCGCAGCCGGACGCGCGTCAGGTCTGGGTCAATTTCGCGTTTCCGGAAAACGATGTGGTCCAGGTGATCGACGTAAGTACGCTCAAGATAATCAAGGAACTCACACCGGGCAAAGCGGTGCTGCACATGGAATTCACCGCACGCGGCGAGCAGGTGTGGATTTCGGCGCGCGATGACAATCGCGTAACCATTTACGATACCGCGACGTTCGAGAAGGTGGGAACCCTGCCGGCGTCAAACCCGAGCGGTATTTTCTTTAGCGTGCGCGCGCACAAGATCGGGCTATGAACGAACTCGAACGGCATCTGCTCAACGATTTTCAGCGCGGTCTCCCGCTGACGTCGCGGCCTTACGCCGCCATGGCGGAGCGGCTGGGCGTGAGCGAGGACGAGGTTATCGCGCACCTGCGCGCGATGCAGGAGGCGGGCACGGTGAGTCGTGTCGGCGCCGTCATCCGGCCGCACCGCGTCGGCGTCAGCACGCTGGCCGCCATGGCGGTTCCGCCCGAACGTCTCGCGGAGGTGGCGGATATTGTCAGCGCTTGCCCCGAGGTCAATCACAATTACGAGCGTGAGCACCATTATAATCTGTGGTTTGTGGTGGCGACCGGGCGCGAAGAGCGGTTGCGCGAGGTATTGCGCGATCTGGAGCTGCGCACCGGACTAAAGGCGCTCGACCTGCCGCTGCTCGAAGATTTTCATATCGACCTGGGGTTTGATCTGCGATGGACCTGAGCGAACGTGATCGTCTGCTGATCGGCGCTATTCAGGGCGGCCTGCCGCTGCACCCGCAGCCATACGCGCAAGTCGGCGCGCGTATCGGCATGGATGAACGTGAAGTGATAACGCGCCTGCGTTCGCTACAGGAGAGCGGGGTGATCAAGCGCATGGGGGTGATCGTCCGCCACCACGAGCTCGGCTACCGCGCGAATGCCATGGTCGTCTGGGACGTTCCGGACGCGGACGTGTCGGCCCTTGGCCACTGCCTCGGCGGCTTTGATTTCGTTACCCTGTGTTACCGCCGTCCGCGACGCCTGCCGGACTGGCCTTACAATCTATTCTGCATGATCCACGGCCGCGACCGGGATGCGGTGCTGGAAAGCATTGCGTTCCTGGTCGAACGCTGCGGCTTGCAGCATCTCTCTTGTAAGGTGCTCTTCAGCCGCCGCCGCTTCAAGCAGCAGGGCGCACTATACGTGATACCGGCCGTCGACCATCGGCCGGCCACGCCCACCGCCGTGCGGCAAATTACCGGTGCCGGGTAATGGACGCCCTAGATCGCGCGATCATCAACAGCCTGCAGGGCGGGTTTCCGGTATGTGACCGGCCGTACGCCGAGGTTGCCCAGCGTCTCGGCACGAATGAAGCGGAGCTGATGCATCGTATCGATGTGTTGCTGGACAATGCCACGCTCACCCGTTTCGGGCCGTTGTACCACGCCGAGCGTCTGGGCGGTGGCCTGACGCTGGCGGCGATGCGTGTCGCGCATGCCGATTTCGACCGTGTCACCGGCATCGTCAATGGCTACCCGGAAGTGGCGCACAATTACGCGCGCGACCACGAATTCAACATGTGGTTTGTGCTGGCTACGGAAAAACCGGAGCGCATCGCCGAGGTTATTGGCGATATCGAGCGGACCAGCGGATATCGTGTGTACAACATGCCTAAGATTGAAGAATATTTTGTCGGCCTGAAATTCGATGTGTGAATTAAAGGACGCTTAACGTAAGGCGATTCTGTAGGGTGGGCGATGCCCACCCTACGAAATATTGACGGGGATAACCGGCTACATCAAGGTAAATTATGAGCGCGAATGCGAGCAAAATGCAGACGGCCGCAGGTGGCGCTAGCGCGCCGCCGATGGACGCCACGGATCGCGCCATCATTGTCGCAACCCAGCACGGTCTGCCGCGGGTGGCGCAACCCTACCACGCCATTGCGCAACAGCTCGGGCTGGCGCCGGAAACCGTCATGGTGCGCCTGCGCCGCATGCTAGCCAGCGGCATCATCCGGCGCATCGGTGTGGTGCCGAATCACTATGCCCTGGGTTACAAGGGCAATGGTATGTCGGTGTGGGATGTCGCCGACGAAAACATAACCGAACTCGGCGGAAAAATCGGCGATCTGGATTTTGTCAGTCACTGCTATCACCGGCCGCGCCTCTTGCCGGAGTGGCGGTATAATCTGTTCGCCATGGTGCACGGCAGGGACCGGGACGAGGTCTTGGGCAAGGTGCAACAGATCGCCGACCTGCTCGGTCCGCGGAACCGTGGCCACACCATATTATTTAGTACGCGCATCCTGAAAAAAACCGGACTGCGCATCGGCGCCTGACGGCGCACCCGCACACAGAGGCCTTCGCATGTTCCGTATATCACAGTATCTGCAAGAACTGGCCAATCCGACCCCCCTCGGTCCGAAACGTAATCCGCCGGGGCCGGTGGTTATCTGGAACCTGGTGCGTCGCTGCAACCTCACCTGCAAGCACTGTTACTCCATTTCCGCCGACAAGGATTTCCCCGGCGAACTCAGCACCCAGGAAGTCTATACCGTCATGGACGATCTCAAGGGGTTTCGTGTGCCGGTGCTGATATTGTCCGGTGGTGAACCATTGCTGCGCCCCGATATTTTCGAGATTTCCCGGCGCGCCAAGGACATGGGATTTTATGTCGGTCTGTCCACCAACGGCACGCTGATCGACGCCGCCAATATCGACAAAATCGCCGCCGTCGGTTACGACTACGTCGGCATCAGCATCGACGGCATCAAACAGACCCACGATCATTTCCGCCGTCTCGACGGCGCGTTCGATGCTTCCATGCGCGGCATCCGGCTGTGTCATGCGCGTGGCATCAAGGTAGGTATGCGCTTCACTATGACCCAGGACAATGCCGCCGAATTGCCGCAGCTGCTGACGCTGATGGAAGCGGAAGGCATCGACAAATTCTATCTGTCGCATCTCAACTATGCCGGCCGCGGCAACATCAATCGCAAGACCGACGTGGCTCTGGAAACCACGCGTCACGCCATGGATCTGTTGTTCGACACCTGCTGGGACTACATTCAGCGCGGGCTGCACAAGGAGTTCGTCACCGGCAACAACGATGCCGATGGCGTTTATCTGCTCTACTGGATACGCAAACACTTCCCGGAAAAAGAGGCGCACATGCGCGCCAAGCTGGCGCAGTGGGGCGGCAACTCGTCCGGCGTGAACATCGCCAACATCGATAACCTGGGCATTGTGCACCCGGATACCTTCTGGTGGCACTACCCGTTGGGCAGCGTGCGCGCGCGGCCGTTCTCGCGGATCTGGCAGGATACGTCCGATCCGCTCATGGCCGGTCTCAAGGCCAGCCCGCGCACCATCAAGGGTCGCTGCGGCGCGTGCCAGTACTTCGATGTATGCGGCGGCAATACCCGGGTGCGCGCCCATCAGCTCACCGGCGACCCGTGGGCGGAGGATCCGGCGTGCTATCTCACCGACGAGGAGATAGGCGTGAGCGGCATGGGCGAACGCCTGAAGACCACCCCGTATACCCGGATTAAACTGAAGCAGGCCTGACCACTGTCCTATGATTTCTGAACTACCAAGACGCCAAGGACACCAAGAAAGGCTCCTTTTAACCAACCCAATTTGGCGTCTTGGTGGTTACTGGGGAGAACAGTAAATAGTGTACACCGCTGTCTATGGGATACCTTCTCCCCCAGGGATAAGTATCTACACGTCTTGTTTTGCCGGTGGCCCCTCTCCCACGTCAGTGGGAGAGGGTAGGGTGTGGGTATTAAAATGCCGTTTTTCACCCAACTCCCCCTCATCCTGTCCTTCTCCCCGTGGGGG
>JANOTM010000242.1:0-23154 GCA_031416355.1 Gammaproteobacteria bacterium | reverse complement strand
CCCAAGAGTTCATATCGACGGCGGTGTTTGGCACCTCGATGTCGGCTCATCACATCCTGGGGCTGTAGCCGGTCCCAAGGGTATGGCTGTTCGCCATTTAAAGTGGTACGCGAGCTGGGTTTAGAACGTCGTGAGACAGTTTGGTCCCTATCTGCGGTGGGCGTTGGAGATTTGAGAGGATCTGTCCTTAGTACGAGAGGACCGGGATGGACGTACCTCTGGTGTTCCGGTTGTCATGCCAATGGCATTGCCGGGTAGCTATGTACGGTCGGGATAACCGCTGAAAGCATCTAAGCGGGAAACCCACCTCAAGATGAGATCTCCCCGAGAGTTTAACTCTCCTTAAGGTTCGTCGAAGACTACGACGTTGATAGGCGGGATGTATACGTACAGTAATGTACTGAGCTTACCCGTACTAATTGGCCGTGCGGCTTGACCATATAACACCCAAACGGTTTGCACGTTTGGACTGATTAATGGCCATGCAGCATATTTTGCCTTGCTGGTTAACTACCTGAATTATTTTATTCTGACGCAGCGCAATACATGCGCGCGCAGTAACGAATTGCCTGGCGGCCATAGCGAGCGGGAACCACCCGATCCCATTTCGAACTCGGAAGTGAAAACGCTCAGCGCCGATGATAGTATGGGGTCTCCCCATGTGAAAGTAGGACACTGCCAGGCTTCTTACACTAAGCCCCTGCGGACATATCTGCGGGGGCTTTTTCTTTTATGCAAGACTGCCTTTTAAGCCCCAATTAGTCATCCCGGGGAACTGTTGCACCGTTTATCTATCAGACTAGCCGTTAGCACCGGCGGGGCTTGAAGTCTGTGTGCGCTGTGACTATGTTAAGACACTGGGAACGAACGAAAGCACGCATGTCTGTCTATCTAAAATCTACCTTGCCAAAATGGCCTAACGGGACCTTAGATGGAAGTTCCGATCAAATCATCGATCTGGGCGACAAAACCAGCGATTTCTCGCGTCCCGAGCCTCAGAAACTCCGTATATTGAGCTACAACATCCAAACCGGCATAACGAGCAGTAAATACCACCATTATGTAACCCATAGCTGGAAGCATGTACTTCCGTGTGCTGAGCGCATGGGTAATCTTGACACCTTTGCCGGCCTATTGGCGGAGTACGATATCGTGGGCTTGCAAGAGGTGGATGCCGGCAGCCTGCGTAGCGGTTTTATCAACCAGACTAAATATCTCGCCGAAAGGGCGCACTTTCCCTATTGGCACGATCAGACCAACCGCAATCTCGGTAAGCTCGCACAGCATAGTACAGGCGTGCTGAGTCGTTACTTGCCCACCGCGATAACAGAACATAAATTGCCGGGCGTTATTCCCGGCCGTGGTGCTTTGAGTATGCAGCTGGGCGACAACAATGGCCTGTTCCTGCTTATTTTGCACCTGGCTTTAGGACGGCGTGCGCGCCTGCGCCAATTGGGCTATGTGGCCGAACTTATCAGGGATTACAAGAACGTGGTGATCTTGGGGGATATGAATTGTCGCGCCGAGAGCACGGAAATGAGTTGGTTACTACGCAATAGCGATCTGCGCGCGTCCGTGGACGGCTTGCATACCTTCCCAAGCTGGCGCCCATTACGGAACATCGATCAGATTTTGATTTCTTCTTCGTTGCAGGTCGACAGCGTGCGCGTCTTAGACCACGCGCTGTCCGATCATCTACCGATTGCCATGGAGATTACCTTGCCCGACCATCTCGTTTTGCAAAAACACATTCCGCGCCAGGCGCGCAGGGCACGGCTGCATCCGCCTGCAATTAGAGTATAAGACCTAACCCGCGTGGTTAGGTCTAGCCGTAAACCGTGTAATTAAGGCCATCCCTGGCCTTTTCCGATTGCTAGTTTTTCTAGCCCCACTCTTAAAACCTGAGGCTCATTAACCTACCGTGGCACCGCCGGCGCGTGGACGGCGTGGCGCCGATTTCCGACTGTAGCCTGCGGGGTCGGGTCGCCGATTGGCGTGATTCTGATCTGCCCGCCGACCCCCATTGCCTTCTCTATGAGTCGTAGGCTGCGCAGCTTGTGGGGTGCGCTTCGCAGGCGCACCAGACTGTGGGCGCGCACCCGCATTGCTCCGGGGATGATTAAAGCCTTTGCGTTTGATCGGAGCACGGGCGCTGTTGCGTCGCGGCGCTTTGGGTTCCATACCGGGAATGGTGTGCGCCGGAATGGGGTGTCCAGTGTAGCGCTCGATATCACGTACCAGGCGCGACTCATCCGGAGCGGCAAAGGAAATCGCGGTGCCGCTGGCGCCGGCGCGACCGGTGCGGCCGATGCGATGTACGTAATCTTCGGCAGAACGGGGCAGGTCGAAATTAAACACGTGACTGACGCCGCTCACATCTATGCCGCGGGCCGCCACATCGGTTGCCACCAACAGACGTAGGGAGCCACCGCGCAACTGATGAATGACGCGGTTGCGTGCGCTCTGGTTCATATCGCCATGTAAGGCCGCGGCCTTGTGCCCCTGGGTATGCAAGGTCTTGGCGAGCTTATCGGCGCCGCGCTTAGTAGCAGTGAAGATAATGGCCTTTTCCATGGCGCCGTCGGCCAACAGATGGCCCAGCATGCGCTGTTTGTGGCCGTCATCGTCGGTGTGGTGCAGGCGCTGCTCAATGTTCTCGTGCCGTGCCTGGGCGGATGTCACCTGGATACGTTGTGGGTTACGCAGTAGACGTTGCGCCAGTTTTGCGATATTGCCTTCCAGGGTGGCCGAGAACAGCAAAGTCTGGCGGCTGCTGGGCGTGGCGGCCGCAATCGTTTCTACGGCGTGGATAAATCCCATGTCCAGCATGCGATCGGCTTCATCCAGTACCAGGATTTCAAGGCGCGAAAAATCCACCCGTCCGCGTTCCATATGGTCCATCAGCCGCCCTGGTGTGGCGACCATAATATCCATGGGCTTGGATAGGGCGCGGTTTTGCGCTGGATAGGGCATGCCCCCGAGTATGCTCGCGATACTGAACCGCAAATGCCGGCCGTATTTTGTCGCCGCGTCGGTGATCTGTGCCGCCAATTCCCGCGTAGGGGTCAATACCAGCACCCGGGGGCCGCGGGATTTACCACTGGCAGGCGCGGTCAGCCGCTGCAGGGCCGGCAGGATAAACGCCGCGGTCTTGCCAGTGCCGGTTTGGGCCGATGCCATGAGATCATGTCCAGCGAGTGCAGCCGGGATAGCCTGGTTCTGTATGGGAGTCGGGGACGTGTAGCCACAATCGCTAATGGCCTTGAGGATGTCGGGATGTAAAGCAAGCTTTTCGAAAGTCACAATGTATTTCCTGTAGTGTGAAAAATGAACGCGCACAGCTACAGTCGAGCAGTTGCTTTGAAAGCAACGGGGCAGACAAAACGCTGGCGCACAATACATCGTCGCCAACCGGTTTTGTTGCTGATATTTCAGGGAAGTCGGTCTGAAATCAGGGCGGGTCAGGGATCGATGAATACTTTCTGGGCACTTGTAGCGCCACAGAGTGGGGTATGATACCTCAAGTAATAAGTGAATACGAGAGAATTAGCTTAACCATTGAGCGGCGACCTTAAAAGTCGCCGCTCAGCGCTGTTATGCCGCTTTATCAGAGCTATAGCGCGCCTTGGCCTGTTTTGCCGCTTTAGCTTCTTTTTCGTTGTAGGCCTTGCCCGACCAAAGCATGGTATAGGCGATTTCCTCATTGCCGTTCTCGCACAGTTCCACGACTTTCTGGAAGAGGGGCTGAAAGGTCTCGCTACGATGTGACTTTTCATGGTCCTCGAAGGTGCTCCAGAACGTTACCACCAAAGCTTCCTTGTCTTTCATGGGGCTGGCCACTGCTTGACCAGTGGTGCTGCCTTCATTGGATATAGCGCCGCTATTGAGGGCGACAAAACCACCAATAAAGCCAGTCTCGGAATGAAAGGTTTTGACGTTTTCGCACAACACTGCCACCCGCTCTTGCAAATCGTCCACGCTATATTCGGGTTTCAAAATAACGCGGTTAACGGTGACTACACCATCATCAGGGAAATTGGGAATCAGACTCGCCATGGCGACCTCCAAAGTAGTGTTAATACATATATAAGTAATTAATAATATAATTACATATACGGATATCGTCAAGTCTTCCCCAAAAATAAAAGACTATCCCCATAAAAAGAAAAAAGGAGTAAGTAATTACTTACTTTATAATTCCTATAATAATTAAGGGTATGGCACCACCATGATAGAAAACGAGACGGAAATGGGGAGGAATTAGGACCTACACTGCTCCAGGCGGCGGTCCTTTTATAATTCAATCTTGGGAAAACGAAGACACGCGATAGGACGGGGACAACAATCTCATGTAATTGTTAGGAATGCTTGCTGAGACCCAAGTGCAGCAGGGCACTATAGGCATCCACATCTGCATGATTAAATTGCAACTGAGCCCCGTCTCGGCTTACGTGCGTGACCTCAGCCTTAAAGATATGGATTTTGGTGACACCGTTGGTGCGCATTTTGAGGGCCACCTCCACCGGCATATTGGCGGACAATGTCGATAGTTTGCCATCCTTCGCCAAAACAAATACACCTGACATGCTGACATCTTTAACATCGTGGTGCTGAAATCCACGTTGGTCGAATTTGACCATAGAGTCTAGAAGAATTTTGTCATTCCGTCCCATAGCGCACGCTATCCTTGTGGTGACTAAGCACTTTAGCATGGCCCGCACGGCAGTCTCCATGGCGGTCATCGGTCGATAAGGGCGGTTCGTCAGTGGAATGAGTGGATATCTACGTATTAGTAAATGCTGACATGGAATGATGAACGGTTAAATAGTCATGGTTCGCTATCTGCCTCAGCCACGCCGTGGCGGAAGATTCATGCGGTGTAGTATCGTGGTGGCGATTTCCTCCACCGACATATGGGTCGTGGCGAGCGCGGGTATATGCAACGTGCGATAGAGCGCCTCCGCTTGGCGTACTTCGTATTGGCATTGCTTGAGCGAGGCATAGTGACTATCAGGCTGGCGTTGTTGGCGTATCTGATGCAAGCGCTGTGCATCAATACACAGGCCAAAGAGTTTGTCGCGCACACCCGTAAGTGCTGTTGGTAGATGCAGATCCTCTAAATCCTCTTGGGTAAGGGGATAATTAGCGGCGTATAGCCCATGGGTAAGCGCGAGATAAAGGCACGCCGGCGTTTTGCCCGAGCGTGACACGCCCAAGATGACGACCTCGGCAAGTTTGTAATCCCGGGTTGCCTGGCCGTCATCGGTGGCGAGGGCAAAGTTCACCGCGTCCATGCGCCGGTTGTATCCGCCGGCATCCGTCAGGCCATGGGTCTGGCCTACGGTATGAGATGATTGCCGCCCGAGCGCGGTTTCCAGTGGAAGAATAAAGGTGTCAACGAAATCGAAAAAAACACAATCGGTGGCAGCGATACGGCGGCGCGCATCGGCGTCGATGAGGGTGCTGAAGACGATGGGTTTGACGCCGTCGGACTGGGCGCTGCGATGGATGGCATCTAAGGCGGTGCTTACCTTGTCCGGACCATCGACGAAGCGCAAGGTATGTTTGTTGAAGTGTATATCCCCGAACTGGGTCAGGAGACTATGGCCCAAGGCCTCCACGGTGATACCGGTGCGGTCGGATAGAAAAAAAACGGTGCGCTCCATAGGCCTCTATAGTGCCAGAAGCCGGAGGGGCGTGCAGCGAAAAATATCTATGACCGGCGGGGGAATTTGCTAGAGTAGGTATCCCACGAAGGTGAGCATCATGACGAACTATGTGCGGTGGTTTGATTCCCTAGGTATGCAAGACGTCGCTGTGGTGGGGGGCAAGAACGCCTCGCTCGGCGAGATGATCAGTCATCTGGCCGCCGCCGGCGTCACGGTGCCGGGCGGTTTCGCCACCAGCGCCCAAGCCTATCGGGATTTCCTTGCCCACCAGGGCCTGGATACGCGCATAGAGGGCGCGCTCGCGGCATTGGATGTCGAGGACGTGCCGGCACTAATCCGTGCCGGCCAGCAGATACGTGCATGGATAATGGCAACACCCCTCCCCGCCGAGCTGGAGCAGGAAATCCTCGGTGCCTACGGACAATTGGAAGCTGAATCAAATGCCAATACTGCGGTAGCGGTGCGCTCCTCGGCCACGGCGGAAGATCTGCCGGAGGCCTCGTTCGCGGGGCAGCAGGAGACCTTGCTCAATGTGCGCGGTGCGAAAAATGTGCTGCACGCGGTGCGTCAGGTATATGCCTCGCTCTATAACGATCGCGCCATTTCCTATCGCGTGCATCAGGGTTTTTCCCATAGCCAGGTGGCCTTATCCGCCGGAATCCAGCGCATGGTGCGCAGCGACCAGGGATCCAGCGGCGTGATGTTTACCCTGGATACAGAATCCGGATTCCGCGATGTGGTATTTATCACGTCCGCCTATGGCCTGGGCGAAACCGTGGTGCAGGGCGCAGTCAATCCCGATGAGTTTTATGTCTACAAGCCCACGCTTAGGCTAGGCCACAAAGCGATCATACGACGCAGCCTCGGGCAGAAAGCGCTAAAGATGATTTACGGCGAGGGCCACGTAGCGGCAACACGCACGGTGGATGTTCCGGAAAACGAGCGCCGCCGTTTTTCCCTCACCGACGCCGAAGTAGAGCAGCTCGCACGTCAGGCGTTGATTATCGAGGAACACTACGGCCGGCCCATGGACATCGAATGGGGTAAGGACGGCATCGATGGAAAACTGTACATACTCCAGGCACGCCCGGAGACGGTAAAAAGCCGCGCCGTACATAACATGCTGCAACGCTACGAACTACAGGCGCACGGCCCTATCATCGTCAGTGGCCGCGCCATCGGCCAGCGCATAGGCGCCGGTCCCGCACGTGTGGTGTTGAGTACCCACGAACTCGACCAGGTGCAGCCAGGCGACGTCTTGGTTACCGACATGACCGATCCCGACTGGGAGCCGGTGATGAAGCGCGCCGCCGCCATAATCACCAATCGCGGCGGCCGCACCTGCCACGCCGCCATCATCGCGCGCGAATTGGGCATACCTGCGGTGGTCGGCTGTGGCAACGCCACGCAGTTGATCGGTAATGGCCAGCCCGTCACCGTGTCCTGCGCCCAAGGCGATAGCGGTAATATCTATGCTGGCATACTCCCCTTCGTGGTGCGTGAGACCAACATCGAGAATATGCCACCGGTACCACTCAAGATCATGCTCAACGTCGCCAACCCGGAGCGGGCGTTTGATTTTCAGTGGCTGCCCAATGCCGGCATCGGATTGGCGCGCCTGGAATTCATTATCAATGCTACGATCGGCATTCATCCCCAGGCGATACTGCACTTCGACGAACAGACCGACGATATCCGCAAGCAGATCGGCGAGCGTATCGCCGGTTATGCCGATCCAGTGGCTTACTACGAACAGAAACTCACCCAGGGCATCGCAACCCTGGCGGCGGCGTTTTATCCCAAGCCGGTGATCGTGCGGCTGTCGGATTTTAAATCCAACGAATACGCCAGCATGCTGGGCGGCGCGCGCTACGAACCCAAGGAGGAGAACCCGATGATCGGTTTCCGCGGTGCGTCGCGTTACATCGCGCCGGATTTCCGTCCTTGCTTCGAGTTGGAGTGCCGCGCCCTGCGTGCGGTACGTGAGGCCATGGGGCTGACCAACGTGGAAATCATGATCCCGTTTGTGCGCACCGTGGGGGAGGCCAGCCAGGTCATCGATCTTCTGGCGCAGTATGGGCTCAAACGGGGTGTCAACGGCCTACGAATAATTATGATGTGCGAGATACCCTCCAATGCCCTGCTGGCAGAGCAATTTCTCCCATACTTCGACGGATTTTCCATAGGTTCCAACGATCTTACCCAATTAACCTTAGGGCTGGATCGCGATTCCGCTGTGGTCGCCGGTCTGTTCGATGAGCGCGATCCGGCGGTCAAGGCGCTGATGCATCTTGCCATACAGGCGTGCCGCAAGGCCGGCAAGTACATTGGCATCTGCGGCCAGGCGCCCTCGGATCACCCGGATCTGGCGCGCTGGCTCATGCAAGAAGGAATCGATAGCGTGTCACTCAATCCGGACACGGTAGTAGAGACCTGGCTATATCTGGCAAAACAAGGGGATTAATCCGTTGTTTTAGGTACACCTATACGCCACAGCACATAGGCAATTACCAATAGACCCAGCATGCCTATGGCCAAGGTCCGTACGTGTGCTGAAAACAGCGGCGACAACACCCCGGCAACGAATGCGTTTAACATGGTTTGTGCAAAACCCTGCACCGCCGAGGCCAGGCCGCGGCGTTCGGGATACTTATCCAGGGCCAGCAAGGTCAGGCTGGGCGCCGCCAGGGCCATACCGGCCGCATACAATACGATGGGTGCCACTACCATGAGCGTATTGGGGGCCAGAAAAAGCGCTTGCAGTACATTCAAGAGGGCGGCACTGCCGAGCAGGGCATAGCCGAGATTGATGGTCTGGTGCGGACGCAGACGGTCTGCGGCGGCACCGGAGAGAAATGCCCCGAGCATAATGCCAGCGACCACCGGCACGAAGAACCAGCCAAATTCCTCGGGTGCGAAATGCAGCGCGTCGAACAGCAGCGCTGGCACCGAGGCGATATACAAAAATAGGCCGGCGAAGTTGAGGGCTAACACCGCCACCAGCCGCATGAAGCCGCGATTGGCCAGCGCCCGTGCGTAGGCGCGCGCCACCAGGTGCACACGTATCGACTGCCGTTGGGTCGCGGGCAGGGTTTCTGGCAGGCGCGCCCACGTGAGATACAGTATGCCTGTGCCAATGACTGCCAGAAACCAGAACACCGAGCGCCAACCCCACCAGGCATGCAGCCAGCCACCGATAATGGGTGCTACTGCCGGCGCGATGGCGAAGGTCATGGTGACATGGGACATGAGCCTCTGCGCCCGCGCGCCGCTGTAGACATCGCGGATCATGGCGCGTCCTATCACCATCCCGGCGCCGGCGGCCAGGCCCTGGCCGATGCGCATGGCGATCAGCCATTCTATGCTTTGCGCCAGGGCACAGCCTATGGACGTGGCGATATAGGCCAGGAGCGCAGCCAAAATCACCGGCTTGCGTCCACAGGCATCCGACAGCGGCCCGTGCACCAGCATCATCATACCGAAAGCGATGAGATAGGCGCTCAAGGTTTGCTGCATCTGCAAGGTGCTGGCGTGCAGCTCGCGGGTAATATCTAGGAACGATGGCAAATAAGTATCTATGCTGAATGGCGCCAGTGTCGCCAGCAATGCAATGATCAGCGTGAAATGCCAGGTAACTGCGTAAGGCTTGGAGGAGGGTGACATAATCGACTATTAGGATGCGCGTTATATTGACGTATGCCGCGCCTGGCGCGGGCGTCAGTGGCTCAGTAACCCCAGCGAAAGCGCCGGCCAGTAGGTGATGATGAGCACCGCCAGCAGCAGCAGAAACAAAAACGGCAGAGTGGAACGGAATATTTCCATCACCGGTTTCTCGAAGCGTATGCTGGCGATGAATAGGTTCATGCCCACCGGCGGCGTAAAATATCCCACTTGCATGTTGGCAAGGAAAATAATACCCAGGTGCACGGGATGCACGCCATAACCTATAGCCAGCGGCAGCAGCAGCGGCACCATGATGATCAGTGCCGAGAAGATGTCCAGCATCATCCCCAGCACCAGCAGGAACAGATTCAGCAGCAGCAGGAAAGTATACTTGTTGTCCACATGCGACCTAACGAAGTCGAACAGTTTCGCCGGCACTTCCGCGTCGATGAGATAATTGGTAGAGGCCAGGGATACGCCCAAGATCATCAAGATACTGCCGACCATGACCATGGAATCGCGCATAATGCGCGCCAGTTGTTTGAGCTTGATCTCGCGGTGGATGAATACCTCTACGATCAGCACATACATGGCCGTTACCGCCGCGGCCTCGGAGACCGCGAACGTGCCGCTGTAAATGCCGCCCAGCACTAACAGCGGCAACGGGATTTCCCAGATCGACTCGCGTACGGCACTGCCTAGGGCGTGCAGACTGAATGGCGTCAGCGGCAGTTGGCGTGCGCGGTTTTCCCACAGCCCCCAGGTGGACAACAACACCAGCATCAGTATGCCCGGCAGGATACCCGCTAAGAAAAGATCATCGATGGTAACCGGCTGGCCGATATCCATCTGTTGCGCAATGACGCCATACAAGATCAGCGGCAGTGACGGGGCGAACAGCAGTCCCAGGCTGCCGGAAACCGTAATAAGCCCGAGGCTGAAGCGCTCGCTGTAACCGGCCTCGCGCAGGGCCGGGTATAGCAGGGCGCCAAGGGCGACGATGGTGACGCCGGAGGCACCGGTAAAAGCGGTGAATAAGGCGCTTACCACCAGGGCTACCACTGCCAGACCTCCCGGCATCCAACCGATGAGCGCGTTAGTCATGCGCACCAGGCGCCGCGGCGCCTGGCTTTCGCCTAGCAGGTAGCCGGCGAAGGTAAACAGGGGTATGGCGATGAGTATCGGCATTTCGGCCACGCGATAGATTTCGATGGCCACCACCGACTGGTCCACGCCGCTGTGCCAGAATCCCAAAAGTGCGGCGGCGGCGATGATGGCGAACAAGGGCGCACCCAGCAGGGCGAGCACCAGTAACATCAGGCCGATGAGGATCATGGGGCCGGCGTGCCCGCGAGAAAGCGACGCAGGTGCGAGAAAAAGATCAATACATAACGCAGCGCAATCAATCCAAAGGCCAGGGGTAGGATGAGTTCGGCGATCCACGCAGGGATGTTCATGAAGGCCACCGAGCCGGCAACATACTCCGAGTGCACAAAGCGCCCCGCGTGCCAGGCAATGAGAATACACACCCCTGCCGTAAAGAGGTCGACAACGAAGCGCACGCCTAAGCGTGCGCGCACTGGCAAAAGACGCGATAGCATGTCGATATTGATTTGTTTGTCGTCACGGCTGGCCGCGACCGCACCCAGCAGACCGACCCACAGCACCAGTATGCGCAGTAGTTGATCGCTGCTGCCGAAGCTGCTGCCTAATACGTTGCGCAGTAGTATTTGCGCAGCGGCCAGCATAATCATCAATGCCAATAAACCTACGAGCAAACTGTCTTCAAGTAGGGCAATGATGCGCAGCGCACGCGTGATACCGCTGGGCGCGACCGGGTCCATACTTTCAGTGTTGAACCGGGGTCTTGGCAGGTTGTTTGCGGTAATGCTCCAGATGGCCCTGCAAGGTCTTGAACATGTCGGAGGTATACACCCCTTGCGCACCCAGTTGCGCGATGGCCTCACTGGCGGCCTTATGTAATTTTTCCATTTCCTTGGGCGCCAATTGCACGAACTCCACGCCCTGCTGGCGCAAGACCTTGCGGGCGTTTTCGTTGTCTTGCCGTATCTGGCGGTTGAGTTTGTCGAACACGCCCTGCATGACTTCGCGTACCACGGCCTGATCGGACGGGCTCATCTTAAGGTAGGCCTTGCGGTCGACGGCGAGTATGCCGTAGAAATACATCACCGGAACATCGGTGACATATTTGAGTTTGGTGTGCCACTGTAGCGCGATGGCGCCCGTGGGCGAACCGCCGACGGTGGTGATGAGTCCGGTCTGTAGGCCGGTGAGCACATCGGTGAGCGGCAGGGGGATGGGCGACACACCCAGCGCCTGATACATGCCGCGGCTAATGGTGTCGCCTTCGGGCATCCATATCTTCTCGTTTTTCAGGTCGTCGACGTTGCGTATGGGACGGCTCGACATGAGATAAGCGAAACCGCCCTCGGCCAGGCCGAAGCTGACGAAACCGCGCTGCTCCAGGCCTTGGGTAATAAGGGTGTCCATTTTTGAGCGCACGTAATCCATTTCTTCGTACGAGCGGAAGATCAAAGGTAGATTGTAAATCTGGTTATCGGGATAAACCTCCGCCAATCCGCCGCCGGTAATGGCGCCGCCCTGGAGCTGGCCGGCGCGGATCTTGCGCAACACGTTCTTGTCGTTGCCCATGGTGCCACCAGGGTAGAACTTGAAGACCACCCGGCCTTCGGTGCGCTGAACGATCTCGCTTGCGCCGCGACGCATTTCCTGCATCCAGGTGGTGCCGTCGGGCGCGATGGTGGCGATTTTCAGATCCAGCGCCTGTGCATTGGAAAAGAAAAGCAACAACATCAGGGCGGCGAATTGTATTTTTAACAATAGGCGTAGCGACATGTGTTTATCCCTAGAAGTAATCCTTGGCGCTGGCGAGTAGTTTCTGTGCCTGCTGTTTCGCCAGGGTGTTGATAAGGGTGAGGCCGGGCTGCACGGCGTCGGCGGCCATCACTTCTTGCAGCAGGCGATCGTGCAACTTGCGGTCGAACGCCAGGCGTGCGTATTTTTCCGCGTATTGTACCTTGGCCATGAGGTTGCGCCCTTGGGACAATTCAATTGCCCGCCGAAAGTGGGTCTGGCCTTCTTCAGGTTTACCACCCAGGGCCGCGGGGCGCAGGGTGTTGAGTACGCCCAGATAGAGATGGGCGCCGCCGTTGTCGTACGACTCATCCAGTGCCACCACCCGGCGCATGGCGGCCTCGACTTTAGGCAGGTCGGCGAGGGCGCTCCAATCGTCGCTATGGGTCTGTATCCAGCTGGCCCAGGTCGCAGCGAAGGCATACAGCACGGGCGCATCGGCCGCCTTCAGGGTCGCGAGTGCCGCGGCAAAGTCGTCGTAGGGTCGTTGCCAGCTACGGCACAGCGTCTCGTTGTTCAGACACACGGCGCGCACCGCATAGTTGCGTGCCTTTTCGGTCAAGCGTCGGGCGCGATCGGGTTCGGTGACGAAGATAGAGGCATAGGCCCCGTACAGGCGCGCCGCGGTAATGAGCAGTTGTTCATTTTTCGGATCGCCCGCGAGCATGCCGTCCAACAGCAACAGGTAGGCCGGCGCCCCCTCTTGGACAGTCTGGAGATCGTCCTGGTTGAGCACCGCGCTGGAAAGATCACCGGCAAGTTTCCCCGTGCTCGAAGCCAACATGCTGGCGCAGCCGGACAATAGTATCAGTAGCGGCAAGAGGAGTAGGGTTCGGGTCATGGGTGCGGTGGTAGAAGGAGGATACGGCCAGGCCGATGTGCAAGTGTGGGTAAACTAGACGGTTTTATTGTGTGTTGCAACCCCGGTGGTACACGGATAGTGCCACGCCCATACCAAGGCAGGGTTTTGGGCCCGACCACGCGCTACGGATAGTGGGATTTATTGCCTCGAGCCAAGGGAATGCGCCGGGCGCTTAGGGAATAATGAAAGTTTTGTGACCTAAGCGCATGGCGGTACCTACTTTTCCAAAGTTAGCATACCCCGAGTAATTCCACTTCGAAAACCAGGGTGGCATTGGGTGGTATCGCGCCACCGGCGCCGCGCGCGCCGTAGCCCAGTTGCGGCGGTATAGTGAGTTTGCGTGTGCCGCCGATACGCATGCCCTGTACACCTTCATCCCAACCGCGGATCACCTGGCCGGCGCCGAGTTTGAATTCGAAAGGCTCGCTCCGGTCTTTGCTGGAATCGAATTTTTTGCCGTCGGTGAGCCAACCGGTGTAGTGCACGGAGACAGTCTGTCCGGCGTTGGCGACGGCGCCTTGTCCAAGAACGGTATCATCATATTTAAGACCAGAGTCGGTGATCATTTCGGACATGGGGGTTCCCTGTTAATTAAAGTTAATAGGTTCATGGGTCGCGACCCGGCGTGATTCATGCAGGAGACTGGGCTGGCACCTCATGACAATTCTTGCCACGACAGTGCGGCCCAGATGCTGAGATCGTATGCACAGTATGACATATCTTTATTATTCCATAGGTAAGGCGACATGTCTCACTATAAACTCGAGGATATAGCAGTGGAATTATTTCTGCCCTATCCGGGCGCTGACTATAATGTACGGAAATTGTGCGTCCCTGACCACCATGCTGGCCGCATTCGCCTGCCCCGAGGTGACCCTCTACGGCGGTGGTAAAGCAACCTAGTTAAAGTCTGTCAGTTATCATCCGAATACCATGACGTCATGGAATGGCGCGAACGTAAGCGCCTAGTGGGTGATCTTTGTGGTGTTGTTACCAGAGCTACGGGGAAGTTTGCACATGAACCAAGAACAAGCCACTACTTATTTGCAGGGTCTACTCAAGGCCATGTTAAGCAAAAAGGCATCGGATCTGTTTATTTCCAATGATTTTCCGCCGTCCATGAAGATCGACGGCAAAATGACCCCAGTCACAGGTCAGCGGCTCACGCCTGTACACACCAAGGCGCTCGCCTACGCCATCATGAATGATAAGCAAAAGGCCGAATTCGAACTGGAGAAGGAATGCAATTTCGCCATCAGCCCGGAAGGCATAGGGCGTTTCCGCGTGAATGTATTTATGCAACAGAATCATGCGGGCATGGTGCTGCGCACCATTACCACTGACATCCCGAAGTTCGACCAGATCGGCCTGCCCCCGGTGCTCAAGGACGTGGTCATGAGCAAGCGCGGCCTGGTCATTTTGGTAGGCGCCACCGGCTCCGGTAAATCCACTTCCCTCGCCGCCATGATCGACCACCGCAACGAGAATAGTTACGGCCACATCATTACCATCGAAGATCCGGTGGAATACGTGCACAAGAATAAGAATTGCCTGATCACCCATCGCGAGGTCGGCGCCGACACCAATAACTGGTTTGCGGCCCTAAAAAACACCTTGCGCCAAGCGCCGGACGTTATCCTTATCGGTGAGATCCGCGACCGCGAAACCATGGAATTCGCCATCGCCTTCGCCGAGACTGGGCACTTGTGCATGGCGACGCTGCATGCCAACAGCTCCAACCAGGCACTCGACCGTATTATCAATTTTTTCCCGGAAGAGCGGCGCGCGCAATTGCTCATGGATCTGTCGCTCAACCTGAAAGGGATAATATCCCAGAGGCTGGTGCCCAAGGCCGGCGGGGGCCGCTGTGCCGCCATCGAGATTTTGCTGAATTCGCCGTTTGTCTCCGACCTTATTTTTAAGGGTGAAGTGCATGCCTTAAAAGAGGCCATGGCCAAGGCCACGGAAATGGGTATGCAGACCTTCGATCAGGCGCTATATCAGTTGTTCGAGGCCGGACTGATTACTCATGAAGACGCCCTGCGCAACGCCGATTCCGTGAGCGAGCTCAAATTGACGATCAAGCTGAACAGCAAACGCGCTAAACAAGAAGACAGTCGGCCTAAGATAGAGCTAAGCCTGCATCCGACGACGCCAGAAGAGGCGTTGCCAGAAGGCGTGCCCTATCCGCCGGCGGTGGCACGTGTGGCGCAGGCCGGCTGATCGTGTGGGTGATTTCCGCTGGCCAAACTCCGGATAATTCATATGGGTATTAGCAAGAATCACAGTGCCAATCACTGGATGTTGTATATCCTAGAATGCAGCGATGGTACGTTTTACACCGGTGTTACCAATGATATGGATCGCCGTTTCAGCCAGCACAATGCCGGCAAGGCCGCGCGTTATACCCGTGGCAGACGGCCTGTACGCTTACGGTATTGTGAGCGCTGTACCACTCGCTCTCAGGCATTGGTGCGGGAAGCGGCAATCAAGCGGCTGACGCGCGCCGCGAAACATCGGCTTATGCGCTTGAAAGAATAATCACAAGCGCACGGCTGCAGACCGGCACTGCGAGATAGTACAGGCGGACAGACACGAAATAAGCGCCCGTCTTCCCACAAAAGCTGCAAGGCCGAGTGGTGCAACCGCAAACCCTGGCTGCTCGCCGCCTCGCTCACCGACTTAAACGCCCGGCAGATCGTGGCGATCTAAACCAAGCGCATGCAAATCGAGGAGAGCTTCCGGGATTTGAAGCGCGATCGCTTCGGGTGCACCTTCCACTACAGCCTGACGCGCACCGTGGCGCGGTTGACCGCCTTGGTCAGTGACGCACGCGCCCGTACGCTTTGGTGGCACCGTCTCTTCGCGTCCGCGCCGTCATTGTTTACTCCGATTTCCTTTGTTGAATGACTTCCTGGCGCACCGACAACTACGTTGACAAACACCACAACTCTGGCATGATTTGCCCAGTGGGGCGGCAATGTTCCCGCCGCAGGCAGCCTGGAGATGGCCATGAGGCAGATTCTGATTCTGGGTGCCGGAACCGGCGGCACTATTATTGCCAATGCCCTGGCCGCGAAACTCGATCCGAAGCAATATACACTCACCATCCTCGACCGGGCCGAGGTGCACATCTACCAGCCGGGTCTGCTGTTCATTCCCTATCGTCTATACGGCTACGAGGGTCCGGAAGACGTCTCCCAGCCTATCACCCAGGCATTACCGAAGACCGTGCGTTTCGTCCGTACCGAGGTTCAGTCGATCGACCACGGCCACAACCGGGTCCGGACCGATCAGGGCGACTTTGGCTACGACTGGCTGGTCTGCGCGCTCGGCTGCTGGATTGCCCCCGACCAGATCGAGGGGCTGGCCGCGGCCATGGGCCGGAACGCGCACACCTTCTATACCCTGCCTGATGCCATGGCGTTTCAGCGGGCGCTCGATGACATGCAGTTCGGGCATCTGGTGATCGACATCGCCGAGCTGCCCATCAAGTGTCCGGTGGCGCCGATTGAGTCGGCGTTTCTGGCCGATTACTATTTTCACCAGCGTGGCATCCGTGACCGCATTGAAATCACCCTGGTGACTCCCTACGCCGGGGTCTTCACCAGGCCCAACACCAACAAGGTGCTGACTGCCATCGCCCAACAGAAGCGCATCAACCTGGTGGCAGACTTTCCACTGAAAAGCGTGGATGCCGGAGCCCGCACGATCACCGCCTACGACGGGCGCAGTCTTTCCTACGACCTGCTGTGCGTGGTACCGCCCACCCTCGGTCCGGCCGTGATCGAACGTTCCGGTCTGGGCAACGAACAGGGCTATATCATGACCGACCCACGCACCCTCAAGAGCAAAAAGGCCGGCAACATCTACTGCCTCGGCGACAATGCCGACCTGCCGACCTCCAAGGCCGGTTCGGTGGCGCACTTCGAGGCCGAAACGGTGTGCGACAATCTGCTGCGCGAGATCGCCGGCAAGAAACCACGCCCGAGCTTCGACGGCCACGCCAACTGCTTCATCGAATCCGGCTATCACAAGGCGCTGCTGGTGGATTTCAATTATGACGTTGAACCGCTGCCGGGAAAATTCCCGCTGCCCTATCTCGGCCCGTTTACCCTGTTGGAAGACACCTATATAAACCACCTTGGCAAGATGATGTTCAAGTGGGTCTACTCGAAACTGCTGATCACCGGACGCCTGCCGGAGATTCCGCTGGTGCCCGCGCACCTGAGCCTGGCCGGCAAAAACCTGGGCGCGGCGGCGCCACTGCAGCGCGCCAACCGTCTCAAGGTCGCCGACGTCATGTCCGCCCCGGCGATTACCATCCGGGCCGGCTCGCCACTGGCCGAGGCGGCCCGTCTCATGGGCAGCCACCGTATCAGCGGCCTGCCGGTAGTGGATACCGAGGATGCCCTGGTCGGCGTTCTCACTGAGGGCGATCTGCTCGCCGGGCTGGATATCAAGACCGAGTCGGCGCTTGATGAACTGATCGGCAGTCTGCTGCGCAAGGGGCGCATTCGCAAGCTCGGTTCAATCGTCGATGACCTCATGAGCCGCGAACCCGTGACCATTGATCCCGGGGCCAGTGTCCAGACCGCCATTGAGAGCATGGTGCGCCACCAGATCAAGCGCCTGGTGGTCAGCGACCAGCGTCGACAGGTGCTCGGCGTACTGGCACGCAGGGACCTGCTACGCCTGTTTGCAGGATAACAAGCTGCTGAAAAACTTACACGAAACGCCAAAATCCCTCATTCCGACGAAAGCCGGAACCCAGCCTGCTGAACCAAGGCGCTGATTTAAATTCCGGGACACCGGCGACCCACTAGGGATGCGGGGAGTCAGGGGCAAGGCGGGAGCAGTCGCTGCTTTCGTCGGAGTGACGGACTCTTTTTCAGTTGCGGTTAAGCCTGGCTTGGCCGACACTTTTTTGCGGCCGCCAAGTGCTCAAGGTGTGCGCCGCCTTTAATTAAGTATTCCGCGTCGGCCGGCATGAGCATGATGAGAGCACAGGGGCAGCCGCGACTATGGATTTTCTGCGCGCAGGCCACACCGATTTGGAATTGCGCTGCTGCCTGGACCCGCCCTAATCTGGAGCGAGTTCGCCGAGCATGACCACAGCACGCCGGAGCTAGCAGCAAGGTCCAATCATTTTTGTTAGGAGTCCTAAGGCGTCAATCGGTATAGCGCTGGAACACCAGGCAGGCGTTGGTGCCGCCGAAGCCGAAGCTGTTGGAAAGCACCGTGTTCAGGGTGACATTGTCGCGCCGTGTTTGCACTATAGGCATGCCCGCGGCCGCCGGATCGAGCTGGGTGATATTGGCGGAGGCGGCGATGAAATTATTTTCCATCATCAGCAGCGCATAGATCGCCTCGTTCACCCCGGCCGCACCCAGGGCGTGGCCGGTGAGAGACTTAGTGGAGCTCAGGGGCGGTACTTTGGCGCCGAAGACTTCCTTGATGGCCTCGAGCTCGCGCACGTCGCCCACCGGCGTGCTGGTGCCATGGGTATTGATGTAATCCACCGGTTGTTGAATGGTCTGCAGCGCCTGCTGCATGCAGCGTACCGCGCCTTCACCCGAGGGTTGTACCATGTCGTAGCCGTCGGAGGTGGCGCCGTAGCCGCTAAGCTCGGCGTAGATTTTTGCACCGCGCGCACGTGCGTGTTCCAGCTCCTCCAGCACCAGTACGCCGCCGCCGCCGGAGATGACAAACCCGTCGCGCGTTGCATCGTAGGCGCGTGAGGCGGTGTGCGGTGTGTCGTTGTATTTGGACGACAGCGCGCCCATGGCGTCGAATACCAGGGTCATGGTCCAGTGCACCTCTTCGCCGCCGCCGGCAAAGACGATATCCTGCTTGCCCATTTGGATGAGCTCGGCGCCATTGCCTATGCAGTGGGCGCTGGTGGAGCAGGCGGAGCTAATGGAATAGTTGACGCCCTTGATGCCAAACGGCGTGGCCAGACACGCGGAATTGGTGCTCGACATGGTACGCGTCACCATGTATGGCCCGACCTTGCGCAGCCCCTTGGTACGCAGCAGATCCGCCGCCAGCACCACGTTTTCCGTGGAGGCCCCGCCGGAACCGACGATGAGGCCGACGCGTGGATTGGAAAACTGTTCGCGGCTGAGCCCGGCATCGGCGATGGCCTGTTGCATGGCGAGGTAATTGAACGCCGCGCCGTCGCCCATGAAGCGCACGATCTTGCGATCTATGTGCTCTTCCGGCTTTAGGCGTATGGGCCCATGAACGGTGCTGCGGAAGCCCAAATCGGCGTATTCCTGGCAAAATTCTATGCCCGAACGTCCTTGCCGTAGCGCATCCAGCGCCTCGGTCTTATTGTTGCCTATGCTGGAAATAATACCTAAACCTGTTACGACGACGCGTTTCACGAACGAATCCTCTTTCAATTAGAAACTTTCAGTAGAAATGAACAGGCCTACCCGCAGATCGCTGGCAGTGTATATCTGGCGTCCATCTACTTCCATGGCCGCATCGCCTATGCCCATGACCAGCTTGCGCATGATGACGCGGCGCAGATCGATACGGTAAGTAACCAGCTTGTTCTTGGGTGTGACCTGTCCGGTGAACTTTACTTCTCCCGCGCCGAGTGCGCGGCCATGCCCAAGGCCACCCATCCAGCCGAGATGAAAGCCGAGTAGTTGCCACATGGCGTCTAGCCCCAGACAGCCCGGCATGACCGGGTCGCCTTGAAAATGGCATAGAAAAAACCACAGGTCGGGCCGGATATCGAGTTCGGCGACGATCTGGCCTTTGCCGCTGGCGCCGCCGCTCTCGGAGATATTGGTAATGCGGTCAAACATGAGCATAGGCGGTAACGGCAGCTGGGCATTGCCTGCGCCAAACATTTCTCCCCGCCCGCACTGGAGTAATTCTTCGTGGGTAAAAGCGTTCTTTTTTGACATTTTCTCAATAATTGGCCGGTTAGCGGCGTGGTTGGAGGTAGGCACTTTGTATCGCCGCATCCTTAACTTTGCTGGTCAGCGGCTGAATATACCATTTAGATCACGTATAGCTATATTCGCGCCTATGGAATGTTTCCAGCCATGCAATAAGCCGGGCTTCTGGCCTGGAGATTTAGGGGCGGATTACACCTTATTTTTCCAGTTCTGTCCAAAGCCGCGGTTGCCATGATGGCGGCGGTGGGACGATAAACCGCCATCCAGCCTGCGGAACAGGGTGTATTCCCCCAGCATGCGGTAGCACTCTATTTAGGTACAGTCCAGGAAAACTGCCTCAATTTCCGCCTGCTAGACTCATTGGGTAAGGGGACACAAGGGCCGCTACAGCGGTCTCTTGGCACGGGCCGTGCAAGCATTGGGTGGTTAGAAAAGTGCGCGTAAGCGGATATCCGCCTGCGCTGTAGACGGACAAATCTTTCAGGGTGCCCACATGTCAGAAAAAGCGGTGGCGGTGCGGAACGAGGCGGTACGCGTGCTGGTGGTGGACGATTCTCTGGTGATACGCAAGGTCATCGAGAAAAAGCTCAAGCACGAATTCGATCTGGTTATGGCCGAGGACGGTGAGGCCGGTTGGGAGATGCTGCGCCAGGATGACCGCATCCGCGTGCTCGTCACCGACATGGAGATGCCGCGTCTCGATGGCTATGGCTTCATTAGCCGTATCCGGGCCTCGGACGATGCGCGGATACGCGACATTCCCATTATTGCCATCACCGGCGCCGAGGACGAGGAGAGTAAGGAGCGGGCGTTCACCTGCGGCACCACCGATTTCGTGGTCAAGCCCATCGATACCATGCAGCTTCTAGCCCGGGTGCATGCGCTGGCGAAGCTCAATCTCGCCACGCGCCAGCTGGTCGAATCCCAGGCGGCGTTGCAAGACCAGGCCACCCTGGATCCACTTACCCAACTGAGCAGCCGGCGTTATTTCCAGCAGCGTTGCGACCAGGACTTGGCCTATGCGGTGCGCCATGGGCAGGATTTTTCCCTGCTGCGTCTGGAGATCGATAACTTTAAGTCTATTTACAAACAGCACGGCGATGGACTGGTGGATGAACTCCTGGTGTGGCTCGCCGCGATTTTTATGGCCACGTGCCGGCGCGAAGACACGGTGGCGCGTATCGGTGGAGCGGAATTTGCGGTCCTTGCCCCGGGCACTGGCCGTGACAAGGCGCAGGTTCTGTGCCGGCGTTTATGCGCGGCAGTAGTGGCCCAAGCCTTTGTCAGCGGCGAAAAAGAAATCCCCGTGACCTTAAGCGTGGGGACGGTTACCCTGGACGAGGGCGCCAAGCGCGATTTCACCGAACTCATGGGAATGGCGGATCGCCGCGTACGCCGCGCCCGGATCGCCGGCGGCGATCGGGTTGTGGCAGCGGACGACGTTGTGCCCGAGATCGGGGAAGCATCGCCCCAGGTCACGGTCGAGACGCAGCCACAAGTGCCGCCGCCGCTAGGCTTCGATATCCCCGATCTGCCGGAGATGACGGAACAATTCAATTTAGAGTCGGACGCGCCGTTGAGCTTGGCATTCGACGCCAGTGAGACGTCCACGGCAAGTGTGCCGGCTGCCGCCAGCACACGCCAAGAAACTGCCAGCGCCGAGCGCGCTGAAACCTTTGGTCTCGATCAGGCGCTGAAAATGTTGGCGCGCGGCGAAGGCGACAGGTTAGCGCCATGGTTGGATAGATTAGTACAGCGGCTATTACCGCTACTCGAATTTTATAACGAGCGCCGCGATGGCGAGCTGGCTTCTCTTATTACCCAGGTGCGGACGACATTGCGACGACGGGCATAAGGCGTCACGCATCGCGCTCGCGCGCAATGGAGTCATGGCTATCGTAGATCAGATACGGCGCGCTTCACTGAAAACTGCTCCTGCGTTTGCCTCGAGAGGCCTTGCGTCAATACTTCCGCCATCCCGGCGCCTGTTCCCGACAGCGCTCTACCTCGCCCATCCATGGGCTCGCCTGGCGGTCGCAACGCGCCAGCGGATGGGGATGATGTTCCAGGGTAGTGGCGCTGTCGATCAGGTGCCGCGGGGCCAAGCCGAGACGGTACAAATAATCGGCGATCAGGGCACGATGACAATCCGCTGCCGGTTTTTCCACACCCAGTATTGCTACCACGGTATTGCCGGCAAGCTGGCTTAGCATATCCACACCTTTTCTGAAGACCTCAGTTTCCATGTGATCGGCGTAGGCGCGCAGGCGTGGGGTGGGCAATGCCGTGTGCGCCGATGCCGTTTTACCCAGACGTTCCTCTCCCAGCTGACGACCAGCCCAGTGATAGACCATGCCGCTGCCTTCCAGCGCAGGACGCAAATTTTCCTCGCAGAAGTGCGGATAGTGGCGCGATCCGGGAAAGCTGCGTACGTCCACCAAGGTTTGCACACCAGCGCCGTGCAATAGTGTGATGAGCTCACGCAGGGCGCGGTTGCCGTGGCCGACGGTGTAGATCGTCGTTGGCGTTTGGGTCATGGGGCAGGGGTCCGGGTGTGTTACCACGGGAAATATTATATGCTTTTTGCTTCGTGCATAACCAGCCAGGCCTACGGTGATCGGACTTCTGCAACGCGTCAGCAGTGCCCAAGTGACGGCGGCCGGCGCTACCCTAGGCGCCATCGGCCGCGGCCTGTTGGTGTTGGTGGGTGTGGAGCGCCAAGATCAAGAGGCGCACGCCGAGCGTTTGCTGCAGCGCCTACTCGGTTATCGGGTATTCGCCGATGCTCAGGGAAAAATGAATTTAAGCCTGCAAGATATCAACGGCGGCCTGTTGCTGGTGCCGCAGTTCACTTTGGCGGCGGACACGCACACGGGCCTGCGTCCGAGCTTCACGCCGGCCGCGGCGCCGGAACTGGGCCGACGGTTATTCGATTACCTTGTGGTCCAGGCCGGTGCACGGCATGAACTGGTTGCTAGCGGTGTTTTTGGTGCGGATATGCAGGTAAGTTTGACCAACGATGGTCCGGTGACTTTCTGGTTGCAGGTGTAACTGCACGTCATTGCGTGTGAATGCTGTGCAGTATCCTGGGCACTCATACATGATTATGGATTCCCCTCTCCCTCTGGGAGAGGGGTAGGGGTGAGGG
>JANOTM010000241.1:0-3334 GCA_031416355.1 Gammaproteobacteria bacterium | reverse complement strand
GGCAGCTCCCTATTCAACGTAGGGTGGGTTAGGCGCGCAGTGTGCGCCGTAACCCACCAGGCGTGCCGTCAGGCACTCATTAAAAAGGCGTTGTGTTGCTACGCAACGTTGGTGGGTTACGCAAAAAACGCTCACCCACCCTACATTTGGGCTTAAGTAAGTACCATTCGGATCAGACAGATAAATAGCCCGCCGCTGGTCCAAACCGCGAGGTGTCAAGGAAATGCACATGACGAATATTGAAGTGATCCAAGAGTTGTATCGATGCTTTCGCGTGCGGGATGACGAAGGCTTTCGCGCAATATGCGCCGATGACCTTGAATGGGTTCAGAACGATGGCTTCCCGAACGGAGCCAGACGTATGGGCGCAGATGCGGTAATCGAGGCTGTATTCAAAGGCAACCGCAGTGCATGGGAGGGATTTTCCTACCAAATCGAACAGTTCCTTGATGCTGGATCAACCATTGTGGTGATCGGCCAATACCAGGGCTTGCACCATAAGACCAGGAAGCCAATGCGGGCGGCGGCGGCCCATGTCTACGACCTTCGGGATGGAAAGGTCAGCCGGTTCCGAATGTTCGCTGATACCAAGCCTATGTGGGATGCAATGTCTTGAATAGTCCCGACCTGGCAACAACGACGCATCCGTTGTTTCAGCGCAGGGCATGATAAAGATTCTGAGAAATCTAGGGCCACGCTCCGCGGAAATGCTCGCCCGGGCGGGCATCGTTTCCGAAAAACAACTCCGAACCTTAGGTTCGGTATCCGCTTTTCTTGCGGTTAAGGGCGCCGGTTGTTCGCCTAGCATCAATCTATTGTGGGCGCTAGAAGGCGCACTCTCGGACCGAGACTGGAAGGATGTGGCGCGCACAGACCGTCTGACGCTGCTGACTCAGCTGGAAGACGCCGAAAAGCGTAAGGGGCAAACGGTGTGAGTTTGTGGAGTGTAAAACCATGAAAATGGCGGACTGGTACGCATCATGAACAACGAAGCTGCGCATACAAGCCTGTGGAAAACATCCGATGTTATATTCGGCGGTGCGCTGTTGGCCGGCCTGGCGCTGGATTACATTCTTCCGTTATCCATGGAAAAGATGGTAGCTGCGAACATCATAATTATTCTTGGCACTGTTATTGGCGCGCTTGGCATTCTCATTGCGGTGCTTGCAAAAGTTCAATTCTCCAGAGCCAAACAACCCTCAGTACCAGGGAAACCCACCACGAGCCTTATCCAACATGGCATCTTCAGATATACACGCAACCCATTGTATCTCGGACTGGTTATTATCCTAGTGGGACTTGGGTTTATCTTCGACATAGCATGGTGGATTATCCTTGTTGGGCCTATTATTGGACTGACGCAGTGGGCTTTAATTATTCCGGAAGAGAAATATCTCATGGAAAAATTTGGAAATGAGTATTTTCTCTATGCGGCACGTGTGAGACGATGGATATAGTGAAGGCCGAGGAATGCAACTCATCCTGCCACATCGAGAAGATCCAGATGTTGAGAACGAGACCTAGCCTATGCAGCCAACCAAGGAACAGAAGTCAATCAAGAAACTCCGCGGCATCCAGCGCAGCGTGGAGCGTCATTGGGTAGGCGACGGCTTCCCGGTGCGGACTCTTTTTGCATATCCCAATCTGGGTTCGGTTCTTAGTCCATTCCTGCTCCTCGATTACGCCGGCCCCATGGAGTTCTCACCGACGAACGAGCGTCGTGGCGTCGGCGAGCATCCGCACCGCGGGTTCGAGACCGTGACCATCGTCTACCAAGGTGAAGTGGAACACAGGGATTCCTCGGGCGGCGGAGGAAGCATCGGCCCCGGCGACGTGCAATGGATGACCGCGGCGTCCGGCCTGGTCCACGAGGAATTTCATGGGCGCGATTTCGCACGCACCGGCGGCACGCTGGAAATAGTGCAGCTTTGGGTGAATTTGCCGGCCAAGGACAAGATGGGTCCGCCGCGTTACCAGGGCATCTTGAATAAACAGATTCCTGCGGTGGACCTTCCCGGTGGCCATGGAACCGTGCGCATCATTGCCGGCGAGTTCGCTGGCTCTAAGGGTCCCGCCCATACCTACACACCCATGCACGTTTGGGACCTGCAATTCTCCAGTGACCAGCAGACGCATCTTACACTGCCCGATGGCTATACCACCGCACTGGTGGTTCTCAAAGGTTCTGTGCGCGTAAACGGCGCCGAGATAGTCGGGGCGGCGGAGGTCGCACTGTTCGACCGCGCCGGGACTAGCATTTCCATCGACTCCGCGAAGGACGCGCGGGCGCTACTGCTTTGCGGACAGCCTATCGCTGAGCCCATCGTGGGGCAAGGGCCGTTCGTTATGAATACGCCTCGGGAAATTCGTTCAGCGATAGAGGACTACCAAAATGGTAAGATGGGTCACTTAGCATGACAGAATGTATCATTGCTATCTCACGCGATACTCACTACACAAAAAAGGAGAATATATGCGCACCTGGTTGATCTCTCTACTATTGGTCGTATCATCCGCAGCCTACGCGGCATCCGACTACGCACGCGAGAAAAAGTGGGCCGACGAAATCACGCCGGGCATCGTCGTCGGCGATCCCATCTATCTAGAGCAAAAGAACCATCACAAATTTCTGGGCATCTACACCGAAGCGGCCAACGCCAAAATGGCCTTGGTAGTGGTGCACGGCGTCGGCATCCATCCCGACTGGGGTATGGTCGGTACGCTGCGCCAGCGCCTACCCGATCACGGCTATGCCACGCTGTCCATACAAATGCCTGTACTCGCGGTGACTGCCAAACCCGAGGCCTACGCTGCGACTTTTCCCGAGGCGGTTGAACGCCTGCAGCGCGCGGTCGCCTATTTGAAAGAAAAGGGTTACAAGCGTATCGCCCTCGTGTCCCATAGCATGGGCTCGCGCATGACCCATGCCTACATGGCCCGCAACCCGACCGATGTCAGCGCCTGGGCCGCGCTCGGCATGCCGGCCGCACTCGGCAAGCCCGGCACCGCAGTAGCCTACGAAGGCATCAAGGTGCCGGTGCTCGATCTCTACGGCGATAATGATCTACCGCAAGTCCTCTCAACCGCGGCCAAGCGCAAGGCCTCGCTCACAGGTAATGGCGCATCGAAACAAGTAGTAATTTCCAACAGCGATCACTTTTTTGCCGGCCACGAAGATGAGATGGTCAAGGCAGTAAAGGATTTTCTGGATGGCCAGGGCTAAAGCCACGCAGCACTATCAGCATCCCGGATCGTTCGGCGGCCAGTAGTTAAAGCGCCCCGCCTCGCCGACGAGCTCGCCGGGTTTCGCCAGCGACGACAGAAAAAGCACCGT
>JANOTM010000240.1:0-5508 GCA_031416355.1 Gammaproteobacteria bacterium | reverse complement strand
GGTAGCAGCAGGCCGAGCAGCATGGCCAAGGTGGTGGTCTTACCGGCGCCGTTGCCCCCGAGCAAGCCGCATACCGCGCCACGGGCTATGGCGAAAGAGATGCCTTGCACCGCCGGCACTTGGCCGTAGCGTTTGCTCAAGTCTTGGACTTCTATCACTGACGTTTGCATGGGGCTTATCTTAAACGAATCGCGACGGACTGGGCAGTGTGTAGGGTGGGCGACCGCCATGCGAGCCCATGGATGGGCGAGGTAGAGCGCTGTCGGGAACAGGCGCCGGGATGGTGGAAATATTGGCGCTAGGCCTCTTGAGGCAAACGTAGGAGCAGTTTCCAGTGAATCGCCCACCGGCGTGCGCCGACCGCTGCCATGTGTGGTGGGCGATGCCCACCCTACATCTCACTGCGATGGCTACGCGACACTATATTCTTAAGGGAACCTCTAAAAATTCAAATTTCCGTCATTCCCGCGAAAGCGGGAATCCAGAAGCTGCTGATTTATCATCTGTTTCAAAATTCTGGATTCCCGCTTTCGCGGGAATGACGAATTATTAGAGGTTCCCTTAAGATAAATCCAGCTTACAGCTGCCTCACCTCATATCCCTTGGCCTTTAACATCTCCACAAGACCGCGTTTGCCTATCATGTGCATGGCTCCTGCGGCGACGAAATGTATCTGCTTGCCGGCAAGAAAACCTTCGATCTTGGCCAGCATCGCTGGATTGCGGCCATAGAGGATTTTTTCTTCCAGCGCTTCCGGCATGTCTGCATTGGTTTGCTTCACCACTTCTTCCAACAGCGCCGTATCGCCGGTGCGCAAGGCCTTGAACATGCTGGCGACCTGCTTGGTCACCTCGCCCTCTTCCAGGGCCGTAATAGCATTGGCAAGAAAAGCCTCCTGCTCGGCGTCGGAGAGCAAGCCCAGCAACTTCATCTGCTGTTCGACCGACTCCAATTCCAAGACCGTCTTGCCAGCGAGTGCCGCCTGTTCGAGCAAGTGCTGGTCCACGCCATAACGCTGCTCGTAACCGAGACGCGCGAATTCGGCGACAGTAAGCATACTCCCCGCCATGAATGGCTTGAACTGCTGAACGCTTTCATAAGATATGCCATAGCGCGCGAGCTGGACCTTGAGGCGATCCAGAATCGGTTTGGGTATACGTGTGTCGAGCGAATCCGGCGGCGCGTACATGATGAGCGGCAAGGCCGCCCCCATACCGTCCTGATTACTAATGTCGGCCTCCACCACCAGCCGGGCGGATTTCTTGAATGCGGTTGTCACTGTCTCGGGCAGGGGATAAAAGGATGGCTTGCCGACGTGTACCGTACCGTAAAGGTAAACCGTATTGGTCTTGGATTTCACCTGCCAGAGAAAATCTTTCGCCTGGGCCTGTGCCGCCGTGGCGGCAGATACCATGCACACGATGGCAAAGCGCAACAATAGTGATTTGATGGTCTTGGTCATTCCCAGGCTCCGGTTAAAGGACGCGGCATTGATGATCAAGGTTAGCACACCGAAATAACTAATAGGCCCAAACTGCTGAATCCTTGGGTGACCGCCCCTACCCGACAAAAACCACCGCAAGGTCTACACTATGCACATTAGCTGACCTATCCCGGCAACGCCGTCGCCCCACGTCGTTGGCCTCCAGGCCCACAGGAATCTTCTTATGAGCGAACCCGCCAACCCCTCCTCCCTAGAACAGCGTCTCGCGCGCCTGGAAGACCGTCTCGGCGTACCCCCAAGCGCGCCGGTCATCGATCTGCCCTATCCTAATGTGTGGGCGACAGCCCTGGGGGTGGCGGCGCTGATATGCGGTTACCTGGGTCTGGGCTTACCACAGCATTACTATCAACCCCTGTTCGCCGCGCTGTTCCTGATGCTCGCCTATCACCGGCAGGTATGGCGCCTGTACCCTCAGCCCTGGCGCTGGCCCCTGGTGCTGATGAATTTTTTGCTGCTGTGCCTGCTGCTCAAGCTCTTGATCGGCGGCGGCCTGCAATATCCCTTCGAATGGCTCAAGGCGCCGGCGTTCACCGCGGTGCCCGCGCCCGAGGGCAGCGCCTGGTATCGTGTGATTCCGGATTTTACCCTGACCTGGCACAGCGTGCCCGGAGTCAGTGACTGGTACGTCAATATGACCCGCCTCCAGACCCTGATGCTCATCGCCACCTTGGCGGGCGCGCTGTTTCGTTTTCAGCCGTTTGCTTCACTCACCGCCCTGGCGCTGTTGGTGCTGTCGCTCCCCAGTTACTTCAGCTTTGTATGGGACTGGGTGATCTTATTTTTGATACTAGGCGGGAGCGCGCTGTATTTACAATCGGGCGCCGAGCGCTGAGGCCTCATACCGAATGGCACCTCCCTAAACCTAAATATAACGTAGGATGGGTGAGCGTTTTTTGCGTAACCCATCAAGCGTTGCGTAGCAACACCACGTCTTTAATGAGTGCCTGACGGCACGCCTGGTGGGTTACGGCACACACTGCGTGCCTCCACCCACCCTACATCGAATACGGAACATATCCACTCTTAATCAACACGCGCATAAAACCAGCGGAATAATCCCGTAGCCAAAACCGCCCCCGCCAGCTGTGCCAGCACAAACCCCATAACATCCTGCGGCCGGATCCCAGCGAAGGTGTTGCTCGCGGCGCGCGCCATGGTCACGGCCGGATTAGCGAAAGAAGTCGAGGCCGTAAACCAATACGCCGAAGTAATAAACGCCGCCACGGCAAACGCGGTGATCGCCGGACGCGTACGCGTGCACCCCGCGATCACCGCGAGCAGGCCGAAGGTCGCGACGAATTCACTCCACCACTGGGAGCCCCCGCTGCGCACATGGGTCGAGGCCGAGAACAAGGTCTCGCCGAACATGAGATGTGCCGCGGCCACCCCCAGAAACGCCCCAAGAATTTGGCATGCCACGTATCCAGGCACCTCGCGCCAGGCCAGCTCCCCGTTCATGGCCGCCGCCAGGCTTACCGCTGGATTAAAATGGGCGCCGGAGATGGGGCCCAGGGTCAGGATCAGGGCCACCAGCCCGGCGCCGGTGGCCAGGGTATTGGCCAAAAGGGCGATGGCTATATTACCGCCGGCCAGGCGCTCGCCCATGATGCCGGAGCCTATGACCACGGCCAGCAACAACGCGCTGCCCAAGCCCTCGGCAACCAGACGTCGCGAGTAGTTCATATGCACCCGTTAACGCTGACCGATGGCCTTGACTTGGTTTTGCAAGGCCAGGCGATCGATTTTTTCCATGGGCAGCGCCAACAACAAGTTCACGCGATTGGCGATCTGGGTAAAGATGGTGCGAAAGGCAGCGCGCTTTTTTTCCTCCGCGCCTTCCACCGCCGCCGGATCGGGAAAGCCCCAATGCGCGGAAATAGGATGCCCCGGCCATACCGGACACACCTCGCCGGCGGCGTTATCGCACACGGTGATAATCAAATCCATGTCGGGCGCGCCGAGTTGCGCGAACTCGTCCCAGGTTTTGCTGCGCAACTTCTCCTCCGGATAGCCGAGGGATTTCACCAGCTCCGCCGCCAAGGGATGGACCTTGCCGGTGGGATGGCTGCCGGCACTGTAGGCGTACAAGCGGCCCTGGCCGTGTACGTTCAATAAGGCCTCGGCCATGATGCTGCGCGCCGAATTGCCAGTGCACAAAAACAACACGTTGTAGATTTTTTCGCTCATGTTTGTGGGCCTGTGGGTTTGAATTGGATAAGTGCAACGCAGTCACGCACCGCGACGTACACGTACGGACGTGGCAAGGGCACGGCTCTTGCGCGCCCGCGACTCGCCGGCAATAGCAGGATCGCACACGCCCGGCGCGCACGCGGCGGGATCGCCACCACAGCAGTTATCCGTGAGGTAGCCCATAAGACCATTCATGATCGCGTAGTCGGCGGAATAGATGATCATACGGCCGGCGCGCTGGGAGTGCAGCAAGCCGCACTGCTCCAAATGGGCAAGATGAAACGACAGGGTCGCCGCCGGCAGCCCCAGGCGCTCGCCGATCTTACCCGCCGGCAATCCCTCGGGGCCACGCTGCACCAGCAAGCGAAAGATCGCCAAACGCGTTTCCTGGCTAAGTCCGGACAGCGCCGCAAGGGCGGCATTCATTTTCATTGTTCTAGAATAATGGAAATATAAATCGTGGTCAACCCTTAAGCTTGCTCGTCCTCGCATTCCAGAGCCGTTTCCGATAGCGCACTTAGTAAAGTTTGAAACTTGTCCTTACCCATGCGATTTGCGCAGCGCTTTTCTATGGCATCCATCACCGCGAAGCTGTGTTGCATGAGATCGAGCCCAGTCTTGGTAAATGCCAGATTTACCTCGCGCCGGTCGGCCTCGCTCCGGCTAGTCTCGATATATTTAAGACGTATGAGTTCGTCTGCCAGCCGCCCCATAGCCTGTTTTGTCATCCCCGCGCGGCGCGCGACGGCGGTGAGGCTGGCTCCGCCGAGATCGAGGCTGGAAAGCAGCGCCGTGTGGGTTGATCGCAGGCCCTCGAACCCGCGCGCATGCAAGCCCTTTACTATGGCTACGTTCACTGCCCTAGAGGCGCGCAGCAGACGTTGCCGCAAATTGGCAGCGCGTTGATAGCCCTTGTTTGATGCCCGCTTAGTGTTCACCGAATCGCCTTTAAATATTGACTTATGTAGTCACCTAAGGTTACGATTTTAGCATATCAATGTTTATTTTCGGAGCAGCCGTTATGAAAAAGGGAAGCGGTCAAACGTTTGACGATGCGGCCACCACGAATTGGCAGCCTTTCGATGGACTTCCAGGTGTCAGCTTCGTCCCTCTTGCCGAGCCCACGCCCGGAGGCTCCATCCACCGCGCCCGCCTGGCCAAAGGCACCATCATTCCACCCCACACCCACCCGGCAGATGAGTATGTATTGGTGGTATCGGGCATTTTGGAAACCGGTGGCCGGCGCTGCCAAGGCGGGACATTCTGGATAACACCGGCCCACACCCGCCAAGGACCACACCTTGCCCTCAGCGATACAGAAATACTCACCATCAGGCTCGGACCCATGGGTGTATTCGAAACTTGAGTGCTCTGTTACTGACCCGACCGCTAAATAGTGCGTACCGCTTTTCTCCCTCTCCCTCTGGGAGAGGGCCGGGGTGAGGGCAAACCACGGCAAAACCGGCCCTCATCCCCAGTGGCCTCAGTAAGCAGGAAACCCGGGTTTTCCGGAAGCGGTCTATGTGTGGCATGCGTTTCAGGAGCATCCGACACATTTATCCTTAAGGGCATGAAGCTTGTTCGTAACATCACGTACTTACCGCCGCTTGTTGAACAAAAAAATAATTTGCACGCACGGGCCATTGTTTTTGTGCCTGTCATGCCTGCCCACTTGCTTAAGGAGTAGACATATAAGCTTTCGATAATTGTACAAGGGCGAAACGCCGTGTAGGGTTACTGGACAGAAATAATAATTAGTTTTACGCCCAGGAGGCTCCTTGACTGAGTTAAGAATAGACCGGCACGTGCGTGAT
>JANOTM010000239.1:0-2459 GCA_031416355.1 Gammaproteobacteria bacterium | reverse complement strand
ATGGCCTGTCCGGCGCACGATCTCCCGGATCGCGAGACCGGCCTCGGCCTGCCTGACGATATTGGCGTTGATCTCCGCGCGCCGGAGATAGCCTTCGTATTGGAGGCGCTCGGCGGCCGTCAGCAGCGCGGGATTGATGATGGTCGCGCCGATCGCTGCGCGGATTTGCCGCATCGAGGCGCGGACCGCGTCTAGGAATGCACGGCTGGCATTCTCCATCAGATGCCAGCGATCCGCAACTTGCTACATTGGGCAGCGCCTTGGCTGCCGCAAGCGCATAGCCGCCGCCGCAGTCGCGGGCGACAGTTGTGATCTGAGGCTGCTCCATGAGCCAGGCATTCGCGGTTGCAGGCTCACGGTCCGGCAGCAGACGGATCGGCCGTCGCCATTCGAGGTCGCAGATGATCGTGCCGTACCGGTGACTGCGCCGCCACGCCCAGTCGTCGATTCCGACTACTCGCGGCGGAACAAAGCCAGGGCGACCCCGCCGCCTGACCGATCTGAGCAGCGTGTCATTGCTGACCGGCGCCATCAATCGATGGGCAAAGCGCGCGGTCTCCGGCAGCCGGTATTTTGTGCAACAGCTCGCCACATAGCCTAGCGCCGTTTCTAGACTGATGCGGTGCCCAATAGAAACATAAACCGGGCTCACGCCACGGCGCGTACGCATGGCGGCGCCGACCACCTCCTCTTTGTGCCACAACGGCCGCCAGGCGCCCGGGGTGTCCGGTAGATTGTCGTACTTGCCCACCAGCAATGACTTGGCAACGCCTATGCAAGGCATGTCGGTGAGCACGCCCACGTGGCAAGCGATGCCGAAGCGGCGTGGATGGGCCAACCCCTGGCCATCGCACAGCAGCAGGTCGGGCGCGACGGTCAGTTGCTCCAACGCATCCAACAGCACCGGCACCTCGCGGAACGACAAGAAACCCGGAATATACGGAAACTCCACCGCACGCCGGGCTATGGCATAGTCGCGTAATTTTAGGGTAGGAAAATCCAGCACCGCCACGGCGGCGCGCATGCGGGTGTTGTTGGCCTCCAGACCGACGTCCAGACCGGCCACATACCGCACCTCGCCCAGGCGATCGGAGCGTATGACCTGTGCGCTCAGAGCGCGCTGCACCACCATTGCCTCTGCGGTAGTCACGGGCCATGTGGGGGGTCGGATAATATGCATAATTCATGTATTCCGGCTGGCAATAGCTTACTCTCGCACCTCCGTGCAAGAGGTGATCTAGCGCCTACAGTTGTATAGACCAATTCAACCACACTATACTCCCGCCTCCCATATACATACTCCTTAACCGCAACGAGACCTTGCCATGAAATTCGCATCCTTTAACCCTCCCCTGCGTACGCTACTCGGCCCCGGCCCATCCGATGTACATCCGCGGGTACTGGCGGCCATGGCCAGGCCCACCATCGGCCACCTGGACCCGGTGTTCGTGGACATGATGGAGGAAGTAAAGGCCCTGTTGCAATATGCGTTTCAGACGAAAAATGCCCTGACCATGCCGGTCTCGGCGCCCGGGTCGGCGGGCATGGAGACCTGTTTCACCAATCTCATGGAACCGGGGGACAAGGTCATCGTATGCCAGAACGGCGTATTCGGCGGACGCATGAAGGAAAACGTGGAGCGCCTGGGCGGCATTGCCATCATGGTCGAAGATCCGTGGGGTAGCGCGGTCGATCCCAACAAAGTGGAAGACGCCCTCAAGGCCCACCCGGATGCGAAGCTCGTGGCCTTTGTGCACGCCGAAACCTCCACTGGCGTACGCTCCGATGCTAAAATCCTGGTGGACATTGCGCATCGCCATCACTGCCTTGCCATCGTCGACGCGGTGACTTCCCTGGGCGGTATCCCACTGCAGGTGGACGCATGGAAAATCGACGCCATCTACTCCGGATCGCAAAAGTGCCTATCCTGCACCCCTGGCCTGTCGCCCATCAGCTTCAGCGAACGCGCCGTGGAAAAAATTAAAACCCGCAAGACCAAAGTCGCCAGCTGGTTTTTAGATCTCAACTTGGTCATGGGTTACTGGGGCGGCGCCGCCAAGCGCGCCTATCATCATACCGCCCCGATCAACGCGCTCTACGGTCTGCACGAGGCTCTAGTGATGTTGCAAGAAGAAGGATTAGAGGCCTCATGGGCACGGCATGAAAAAACCCACCGCGCATTTCGCGCCGGTGTGGAGGCCATGGGTCTGAAATTCATCGTACCTGAAACTCAGCGCTTACCGCAGTTGAATGCCATTAGCGTGCCGGCCGGTGTGGATGAGGCCGTAGTGCGTCAGCGCCTGCTGCAGGAGTACAATCTCGAAATCGGCGCCGGGCTGGGAACGCTGGCCGGCAAGATCTTCCGCGTCGGCCTCATGGGCCATGGCAGCAATATTAAAAATGTCTTGCTGTGTCTGGGTGCCCTGGAAAAAGTATTACTCGATATGGGTGCCCCGATA
>JANOTM010000238.1:0-2789 GCA_031416355.1 Gammaproteobacteria bacterium | reverse complement strand
CGACTGCATGGATGCACGACTCCAGGGATGGAGGAGGTAGAGCGGCGTCGGGAACCGCCGCCGAGGAGGTAGAGCAACGCATGGAGCAGTTGCCGAGGGCTGCCGGCGCCGGTTTGCCCTCACCCTCGGTCCCTCTCCCGGAGGGAGAGGCAGGAAAAGGCAGGCTCTGGGTGTTCACTACCCGTGCCGATACTATTATGGGTGTCACCTTCTGCGCCGTCGCCGCCGAGCATGCGCTCGCCACCCATGCCGCCCGCAACAACCTGAAGCTCGCGGCCTTTATCGATGAATGCAAGCGCGGCCCGGTCATGGAGGCGGACATCGCCACCATGGAAAAGAAGGGCATGCCGACCGGCATCCATGTGACGCATCCTTTGACCGGCGAGGCTATCCCGGTGTGGGTCGGCAATTACGTGCTTATGAGTTATGGCGACGGTGCGGTCATGGCGGTGCCGGCGCATGATGAGCGCGATTTTCATTTTGCAGAAAAGTACGATTTGCCTATTAAACAAGTAATAGATTGCGAAGCGCCGGAAGCCGAGGAAATCAAGCTTATTATGCATGAGGGCGCGCAAGCAGCGGATTCCACCGCTATGCATAACCTCGTAAGTGAATTTGGTGACCCACATGGAGCAGGTGCCGAACACTGGGAGCCTCTCTTAAGAGAGGCTACGGAATACGATCACGACCAATGGAAGGATTGGTACGCCGACCATGGTGTATGCATAAACTCTGGTAAGTACGACGGCAAAGATTACGAGGCCGCTGTCGACGCTATTGCCGCCGACCTCAAGGCCAAGGGCCTGGGCGACAAGCAGGTCATGTGGCGCCTGCGCGACTGGGGCATCTCGCGCCAGCGCTACTGGGGTTGCCCTATCCCTATTATTCATTGCGCCGCCTGCGGTGACGTGCCGGTACCAGAGCAGGACCTGCCGGTGCTGCTGCCGGAAGACTGCGTGCCGGACGGCTCCGGCAACCCGCTCAAGAAGCGCGCCGATTTCGTGAATTGCACGTGTCCGAAGTGCGGCAAGGATGCCGAACGTGAAACCGACACCATGGACACCTTCGTGGATTCCTCCTGGTATTACGCGCGTTTCGCGAGCGGGCGCAGCGCTAATGCATCGGCGCTCGTTCCCGACGGCGCTCTACCTCGCCCATCCATGGGCTCGCCGGTGGATGCCGAAACCAATTACTGGTTGCCGGTGGATCAATACATCGGCGGCATCGAACACGCCATCTTGCACCTATTGTACGCGCGCTTCTTCCACAAGCTCATGCGCGACGAAGGTATGGTCAATACCGACGAGCCATTTACTCGCTTGCTGTCCCAGGGCATGGTGCTGGCGGAGACATTTTTCCGCACCCATGCCGATGGCAGGAAAGATTATTTTTTCCCCACGGATGTCACCATCGAACGCGACGCCAAGGGACGCACCGTGGCTGCCACCCTCAAGACCGACGGCCAGCCGGTGACCGTGGGTGGCATCGAGACCATGTCGAAGTCCAAGAACAACGGCGTCGACCCGACGGATTTGATCGGCAAATACGGCGCCGACACCGCGCGTCTGTTCACCATGTTCGCCGCGCCGCCGGAACAGACCCTGGAATGGTCCGACGCCGGGGCCGAGGGCGCGTACCGTTTTCTCAAACGTCTGTGGGAGATCGGCAACCGATCGGAGTTCCAAATGCCGGCCGCGCAGCGCCGGGAATTCGTCGACACCTTTGAGTGGCGCACGCTTACTCCGGAACAGCGCAAGCTGCGCGGCGACATCCATGGCCTGCTGGAACAGGCCAACCGCGATTTCGATAAATACCAGTTCAACACCGTGGTGGCCGCGGGCATGAAAATGGTCAACGCACTGGCGCAGCTTGCGCCGGCGCAAGGCGATGGCGCGCAGCCGCCCGGCAATACCGCGGTGTTATTCGAAGCCGTGGATATACTCGTGCGCCTGTTGTCACCGGTGGTTCCGCACATTACCCATGCCCTGTGGCCCAGGGTGGGCCTGGGTGCGAGCGCGGCGGTCATCGATGCCCCATGGCCGTGTGCCGACGCCCGTGCCCTGGTGCGCGACGTCATCGACATGGGCGTGCAGGTCAATGGCAAACTCCGTGGCCGCGTCAACGTCCCCGCCAACGCCAGCCAGGAAGAAGTACAAACCATCGCCCTGGCAGACGAGAACGTCGTGCGCCACATGGATGGCAAGCCGATCAGGAAAGTGATCGTGGTGCCGGGTAAGTTGGTGAATATCGTTGTATGAATAGGCAGAGAAAAGAGAAAAGAGAAAAGAGAAAAGAGAACGTCGCGCAAGGCGCGGTGTTTTACTTTTCTCTTTCTTCTTTTCTCTTTTCTCTGCTGTTAACTAGCTGTGGTTTTCATTTACGTGGCGAGGACTCCACCAGTTTATCGCCGGCCATGTCGACCTTGCGGCTCAGTGCTACCGCCTACGCGCCGATCACGGTGGAGATGCGCAATGCCCTCAAGGGGCGGGCCGGGGTCACGATCGTCGAGGATCTGGATATCCCTGCGACGACGTTGCGCTTGTACGACGAGGTCACTGAAAGTCAGGTGCTGGCCATCGATATAACCGGCAAGGTCAGCGATTACCTGCTGAATTACAGCGTGACATTTTCCCTCACCGCGGCCGACGGCAAGCCTTTGTTCGGACCGCAGACGATTAAATTACAGCGCGAATATACCTTCGATAAGCTGAACGTGCTGGCGAAGGAAAAGGAAGACGAGTTTCTGCGCCTGGAAATGCAGCGCGACGCGGTGCAGCAGATACTGCGCC
>JANOTM010000237.1:0-9162 GCA_031416355.1 Gammaproteobacteria bacterium | reverse complement strand
TGCCAAGCTTGGATTTGACTTTATGTACCGCCGCCGCTGCCGCCATAGTTCGCTCGGTCGTGTAGGTTATTGGTTAGTGAGACGTTCGGCTTCAGCGAGGCTGGTAACGCCGTCGCGTACTTTTTTCAGGGCCGAGTCGCGTAGATCGGGTATGCCGTCTTTACGCGCCTGTACTTCGACATCCAGCGCAGTGCCGCCACGCATGATGATTTCACCGATCTTGGGGGAAATCGGCATAACCTGGTATATGCCCACCCGGCCTTTATAGCCGTCTTTGCATTGATCGCAGCCTACCGGGCCATAGACCTTGAGATCGGCCAATTCGGTTTCTTTAAATCCGGCCTTGAGGAGCGCGGGTTTGGGCACACTGATGGGCTTTTTGCATACCTGACACAGGCGTCGCGCCAGTCGCTGGGCGACGATGAGATTGACCGCGGACGCAATGTTAAACGGCGCCACACCCATGTTGGCCAGACGACTCAACGTTGCCGGTGCGTCATTAGTATGCAGAGTAGAGAGCACCATATGGCCGGTTTGCGCCGCCTTGATGGCGATCTCGGCGGTTTCCAGGTCGCGGATTTCGCCCACGAGTATGACGTCCGGGTCCTGGCGCAGAAAGGCACGCAGGGCGGTGGAAAACGTCAGTCCCGCCTTGTCGTTCATGTTGACCTGGTTGATGCCCGCCAGGTTTATTTCCACTGGATCTTCCGCCGTGGAGATGTTGCGGTCGGGTGTGTTCAGAATATGCACCGCCGTATACAGGCTGACGGTTTTACCGCTACCGGTGGGGCCGGTAACCAAAACCATGCCGTAGGGCCGCTCGACCGCCTCTAAGAATAGGCGCTTCTGCTCCGGTTCGAAGCCCAATTTTTCCACGCCCAGGGTGGCGGAGGTGGGGTCCAGAATACGCATCACGATCTTTTCGCCGAACAAGGTCGGCAAGGTGCTGACACGAAAGTCGATGGCGCGGTTCTTGGAAATACGCAGCTTCATGCGCCCGTCTTGTGGCACCCGGCGTTCGGCGATGTCCAGGCGCGAGAGTATCTTGACGCGCGCGGCGATGCGCGCCGATAGGGCCAAGGGCGGCGAGGCCACCTCACGCAACATGCCGTCCTGACGGTAACGTATTCGGTAGCTTTTTTCGTAGGGTTCGATGTGTATGTCCGATGCGCCGATGTTGATGGCATCCATCAGGATTTTATTGACGAATTTAACGATGGGGGCCTCGTTGACACCTTCTTCACCATCGGATTTGCTTTTCGTCCTGTCCTCATCCGAAGAGATATCCAGGCCTTCCAGGTCATCGGCCCCGGACAGGTTCATGAGGCTGGTATCGGCGGCTTCCAGGCATTTATCGATGGCGAGACTGAGTTTTGCCTCGTCCACCAGGATAGGCTCGGTGCCTAGGCCAGTATTGAACTTTATCTCGTCCAGGGCCTGGAGATTAGTCGGATCGGTGATGGCAACGTAGAGTTTGGTGCCACGCTTATAAATGGGCAGCACCCGATGTCGGCGTATGATCTTCTCATCCACCAGCTTAATGGGCGCGGCTTCTAGATCCAGGGTGGTTATGTCAAACAGGGGAATACCGAATTCTTCCGATGCCGCGCGTGCCACGACGACACTACTAAGCTTTTTACTTTCAACAAGATAGGTAACAAAGGGTAGCTTGCTGGTCTGTGCCTCATTTTGCAGGCGCTCGGCATCACTGGCGTTAAGCAGCCCTTCACGCACCAGGCGTAGGGCCAAGCCATTCAGCATGCTTGTAGGGTTAGGGGCTGCCATATTTCTTTGATTTATAAATAAAAAAAGGAGATCCTGGGCAATAAGCTTACAATCTTAGATATTAGTTGAGATACTAGGGATAGCCAAATATTTTTTGTATGTTTAGGTGTAGGATCAGGGCCAGCCGACGGAAGGCGGGTAGAATGTAAGTCAAATCTCACCTCGAAAGAGGTTGCGCTGCGCCAGGCCGCTGACACGGAGTCGACCCTATCTCATTCCAAGCCACCACCGTTTTCGGACCCTCCCATACCAAGGCAGCGTTCCCTAATAAAGGATTAGCTTAGGTAATCTGAATCGCGCCAAATAATTACCGGTGCAAGCAGTTTAGTCTTGACTTAACAGCCCTATTAAATTTAGAATAATTCTAAATGAGTAGTACCACTCATTAATAATGAATTCCAAGATCACACTTACAAAGAAGTTACTGGAGAACCCTCATGAAAGCATTGAAAGGCACTAAAACCCACGACAATCTTAAAGCCGCATTCGCCGGTGAATCCCAAGCCAATCGGCGTTACTTATATTTCGCTGCCAAAGCCGATGTGGAAGGTTTTAACGATGTGTCGGCCGTGTTCCGCTCCACCGCCGAAGGCGAAACCGGTCATGCCCATGGCCATCTGGAATATATGGAAGCCGTCGGCGACCCGGCCACTGGCCTGCCCATAGGCGCCACCGCCGATAACCTGAAAGCCGCTATCGCCGGCGAAACCCATGAGTACACCGACATGTACCCCGGCATGGCCAAATCCGCCCGTGACGAAGGCTTCGTGGAGATCGCCGACTGGTTCGAGACCCTGGCCAAGGCCGAGCGCTCCCATGCCAACCGTTTCCAAAAAGCCCTGGACACTCTCGGCAAGTAACCCCAACGGGGCCGGACTTCCGGCCCCTTAGTGGTATTAGCCAACCGGCATCAGGGTCTGTTCCCGCTATACGGCGATGAGATAACGGACAAGGACTGCGCGTCTAGTCGAGTGGTTTTTTCTTGTACCTTGTATCTTTTCTCTTGTATCTGAGGTTAGTAATGAAAGACCAACGCGAAGGCAGTCTAGAAGCGCCCACTCGCCACGCCCTGGCCTGGCGCAATGCGGATTTTTATAACGAAGAATCGCTGTACACGGAAATGGAGCGGGTCTTCGATATTTGCCACGGCTGCCGGCGCTGTTTTAGTTTGTGCCAAGCGTTCCCGACCTTGTTCGATGCTATTGATGCTTCCCCTACATTAGAGCTCGATGGCGTACCAAAACCGGTGTACTGGAAGGTGGTGGACCACTGCTACCTGTGCGACATGTGTTACATGACCAAGTGTCCGTATGTGCCACCGCACCAGTGGAATGTGGATTTCCCGCACCTCATGTTGCGCGCCAAGGCGGTGAAATTCCAGCAGGGCGAGGTCAAGGTGCGCGACCGGATACTGACCAGCACCGACACCGTGGGCAAGCTCGCCGGTATACCGGTGGTGGTGCAGGTGGTGAACGCCGCCAACCGAAATAAAACCTTTCGCAAGGTACTGGACAAGACCCTGGGCGTGCATGCGGATGCCGTCGTGCCCGAATACCACAGCAACACATTTCGCAAACGCCATCGCGATCATGCCGGCTCCGGCGCGGCCGTGCCGACGGCGCACACGCGCGGCCGCGTGGCGTTATTTGCCACGTGTTATGGAAACTACAACGAGCCGCAGGTGAACGCGGACCTGGCCGCGGTGTTCACGCACAACGGCATACACATCACCCTGGCACAAAAGGAACAATGCTGCGGCATGCCCAAGCTGGAACTCGGCGATCTCAAGGCAGTGCAGCGCGCCAAGGATGCCAATATCCCGGTACTCGCACAACTGGTGGACCAGGGTTGGGATATCGTGGCACCGGTGCCGTCGTGCGTGCTGATGTTCAAACAGGAATTACCGTTGATGTTTCCTGACGATCCGGAGGTCATCAAGGTGCGCGATGCCATCTTCGACCCGTTCGAGTATTTGATGCTGCGTCACAAGGACGGGCTGCTGAAAACCAGTTTCCCCCATACCCTGGGCAAGATCGCCTATCACGTGGCCTGCCACCTACGGGTGCAGAACATCGGCATGAAAACCCGCGAGCTATTGCAGTTGATACCCGACACCAGCATTGACACCATCGAGCGTTGCTCCGGACACGACGGGACCTATGCGGTGAAAAGCGAGTTTCACGAGGCGTCCATGAAGATCGCACGTCCGGTGGTCAACCGGGTGCAAGCGGCGGCGGCCGATCACTATTCCAGCGATTGTCCCATGGCCGGCCATCAAATCGAGAACGGTCTCAAAGATGGTCGCGCACCCCAGCATCCCCTGTCGTTGCTGCGCGCCGCTTACGGAATCTGATTACCATCAACGATAAACATTAAGGGTGAGCCCGTGGCAAATGAAGGTTTTCACGAATCAGAGTTACGCGACGAAACCCGCGATATGCATCGCGCCATCGTCTCGCTGATGGAAGAACTGGAAGCGGTAGATTGGTACAACCAGCGTATGGACGCATGCAAGGATGCTGAGCTTAAGGCCATACTCGCCCATAACCGCGATGAGGAAAAGGAGCATGCCGCCATGATGCTGGAATGGATACGCCGGCGCGATCCGGTCTTCGACAAGGAACTGCGCGATTATCTTTTCACCGATAAACCTATTGCGGCTTTGGAAGAAAAGCATAAAGGCTGAGCTGACCCCATGATGACTACAGGCAAGCAAAAACTCACCCGCGACGGTCTTTATTCCCTGGAGCACTACGCCCAGGTGCGCAACGATTTCCGCGCGCGTGTGATGGCGCACAAGAAGAACCGCCAGGTCCACATCGGGCCGCACGCGACCCTGTATTTCGAGGACTTGCTCACCATGCACTATCAGGTACAGGAGATGCTGCGGGTCGAGCGCATCTTCGAGGCCCGGGGCATAGACGAGGAACTGGCCGCCTACAATCCACTGATCCCGGATGGCACGAATTGGAAGGCGACCTTCATGATCGAGTACGGAGATGAAAACGAGCGCCGCATCGCCTTGGCCAAGATGATAGGCATAGAGGCCAAGGTATGGGCGCAGGTGCAAGGCTACGATAAGGTCCGTCCCCTGGCGGACGAAGACCTGGAGCGCAGCAACGACGACAAGACCTCGGCGGTGCATTTTCTGCGCTTCGAGCTGAGTCCGGCCATGATCGCGGCGCTAAAGTCCGGCGCCGCGGTGGGTATGGGTATAGATCATCCGGCCTATACCCACAGCGTGGATCCCTTGCCGGCGGCAGTGCGTGCCGCCCTGGTCGCCGATCTGGAGTGAATGGAGGCAGGGCAGGCGATGTCGCCCTGCTCGCGTTAAAAGCTATTTTTGGCAAAGGAGGTGCGGTGACAGAATTGAAAATGCAGGGAATATTTTTTGTAATTGAATCTTCAGTACAAAATGGAGGTGTGATATGACACAGTCAATTAAAGTTCTTGCTAACCTAAGCAAAGTTCGTAGCGACCTAAACGCGAATATCTTCGCGGCCACCCTGGCGGGCATGGTGTTGTTGGCACCGGCATACGCCGAAGAATCCCGCGGTAAAACCAGTTATGCACCGGTTGATATCACCGAGGATTTCGCCAAGACCATGGCGCGCATGCAAGCCGAGAAGCCCAAGATCATGGCGCGCCAGAAAGCGTTGCTGAACGAGCGGTATGATCTCAGCAATCGCCCTGCCAAGGGGGTGACCATGTCTCGCGGAAAACCCATACAGGAAGGCGTGCGCGTCAAACTGCCCGCGGGTACGACCTGGACCAAGCTCGCAGACATGAGCCCGGATGAAATCCGGCAGGCGAATGCATGGCCGGCGGGTTTCTTTCCGCTGCCGCACCCCAATCATCCGGAAGGTGGCATGCTTTTTCCGGAGTTCCACATCAAGGAGATCAAGAAACAGGAGGCGCGCGATCTCACGCGCTTCGACCTGGATTTCGATTTACCAGACCACGTGCTGCCCGAGTTTCCGCCCCCCATTTATCTGACCACGCGCCCCGACTTGGGTGACGTTTCCCAGGGCAGCTGGTGACCATCGACAATTTCTATGAATTGTTTAACGGTCTATTGAACCCCAAGCAGATAGAAGGTGCACGGTTACTGGTAACGCCGTTCCCACAACAGCAGTTTAATCAGACCGAAGACCGGCGCACGCAGCGTCCCAGCCGTGGGGTGGTCTGTTTCGACTGCCATGCCAACGGGCATACCAACGCCTCTACCCATCTGGCGGGAGACATCCGGCCGCAACCGTTCCGCCATCGCATCGATACGCCCACCCTGCGTGGCGTGAATATCCAGCGCCTATTCGGGTCGCAGCGGGCCTTGAAAACCGTGGAGGACTTTACCGAGTTCGAGCAACGCGCGGCGTATTTCGACGGTGACCCGGTGATCGCCACCAAAAAGGGTGTCAATATCCTGGAACGCGGCAGCCAGGTGCACTTCATGGCGGAGTTCCAGGCCTTGCTAGACTTCCCGCCTGCGCCCAAGCTGGGGATAGACGGTAAGCTCGATCCGCGCAAGGCCAGCGAGGCTGAACTGCGCGGCCAAGCCGTATTTTTCGGTAAGGGTAAGTGCGCCGAATGCCATACTCCACCTTATTATACCGATAATTCCATGCATAACTTGCAGGTGGAACGCTTCTTCAAGCCGCGCATGATTAACGGGAGGATGGCCAGTGCCGATGGCCCTATCAAAACTTTCCCCCTGCGCGGTATCAAGGACTCGCCTACCTATCTGCACGACGGGCGCTTGCTAACCCTGGAGGATACGGTGGAGTTCTTTAACCTGGTCCTGGAAACCAAGCTGGACGAGAAGGAGAAGAAGGACCTGGTGTCGTTCCTGCGTGCGCTGTAGCGCGTAAGCACGACACGGCCCGGCCGGCGATGGATCGCCGGCCGGGCTTTTTTCTGTATGTGCCCTCGTCTATGCGCCTAAGGCGCGTTATAATCCGGCGCCAATGCCGCCTACATCTACTATCGCCAGCATCATCGCCTACCGGCGCGCACCTTCGGTGCTGCGATTTCATCTCGCCAAGTTTCGCTTACTGACGTCCACGGGACATAGTTAGCCATGAGCCAGGCCTACGATTCCTCCGCCATCGAGGTCCTCACCGGGCTTGAGCCGGTGCGCAAGCGTCCCGGCATGTATACCCAGACCGACCGGCCCAACCATCTTGCCCAGGAAGTCATCGACAATTCGGTGGACGAGGCCATCGCCGGCCACGCCAAGCGCATCGATGTGGTGTTGCACAAGGACGGTTCGCTCTCTGCCAGCGACGATGGGCGCGGTATGCCGGTGGACAAACACAAGGGCGAGGGCGTGTCAGGGGTCGAGGTGATTCTTACGCGCCTACACGCCGGCGGCAAGTTCTCCAACAAGAGCTATTCGTTTTCCGGCGGCCTGCACGGTGTGGGCGTGTCGGTGGTGAACGCCCTTTCCAAGAAGCTCGAGGTCACGGTCAAGCGCGGCGGCAAGGAATACAAAATGGCCTTCGCCGGCGGGCAGAAGACCATGGAGCTGAAAAGCACCGGCAGCGTCGGCGCGCGCGACAGCGGCACCCGGGTGCACTTTTGGCCGGATGAAAAGTTTTTCGACACGCCGGATTTCAATGTGCCGCGCCTGAAGCACGTGCTGCGCGCCAAGGCGGTGCTGTGCCCCGGCCTCAATATCAGTTTCACCGATGAACGCGATAAAAAGAACGACGCGCAGTGGTATTACGAAGACGGCCTCAAGGACTATCTCCTCAGCGAGGTCGACCAGGTGGAATTCATTCCCGCCGACCCGTTTGTCGGACGCTACAAGGATAGCGACGGCGAGCTCGATTGGGCCATCGTGTGGGCGCCGGAGAATGAAAGTCCGCTCATGGAAAGTTACGTGAATCTCATCCCGACCGCGCAGGACGGCACGCACGTCAACGGTTTTCGTCAAGGACTCACCGATGCCCTGCGCGAGTTCTGCGAATTTCGCAGCCTGTTGCCGCGCGGCGTCAAGCTCGCGCCCGAGGACGTATGGGGCATGACGAGCTATGTACTGTCCTTCAAAATGCACGACCCGCAATTCACCGGCCAGACCAAGGAACGCCTGAGTTCGCGCGAGGCCGCCGCCTGGGTCGGCACCATCACCAAGGATGCCTTTGCTCAATGGTTGATGCAGCACGTGGCCGACGCTGAGCGCATCGCCAATCTCGCCATCGAGGCGGCGCAGACGCGCCAGAACAGCGCCAAGAAGGTCGAGCGCAAGAAGCTCGGCAGCGGCCCGGCGCTGCCTGGCAAGCTCGCCGATTGCCTCTCCACCGATCTCAATATGACCGAGCTGTTCCTGGTGGAAGGCGACTCCGCCGGTGGCTCGGCGAAACAGGCGCGCTCCAAGGATTTCCAAGCCATCATGCCGTTGCGTGGCAAGATATTGAACACCTGGGAGGTGGAGTCGGCACAGGTCCTCGGGTCGCAGGAAGTCCACGACATCGCCGTGGCCTTGGGTGTCGATCCGGGTGCGAGCGACATCAGCGGCCTGCGTTATGGCAAGGTCTGTATACTGGCCGACGCCGACTCCGACGGCGCGCATATCGCAACGCTATTGTGCGCGCTGTTCGTGAAGCACTTCCGGCCCTTGGTGGCCGCCGGTCACGTGTACGTGTCCATGCCGCCCTTGTTCCGCATCGACGTGGGGCAACAGGTGTACTACGCCCTGGACGACGACGAGCGCCGCCAGATCCTCGATCGCATCCAGAAGGAAAATCCACGCGCGCGCCCGAGCATGACACGCTTCAAGGGCCTGGGCGAAATGAACCCGCCGCAACTGCGCGAGACCGTCATGGACCCGAACACCCGGCGTCTGGTACAGCTGGAGATCAAGACCGGCGATAGCACCCACCGCATCATGGACATGATGCTCGCCAAAAAACGCGCCCCTGATCGCAAGGCGTGGCTGGAAAAGAACGGTAACAAGGCGGAAGTCATTTAATCATGGCCAAAAAATCCAGCGGTAAAGGCACGGGCCCATCCAAGACAAAACCGCCACGCGCCAAGGCGTCGGCGCTCGCGCGCCCAGTGCGCGTCGCGAATATCGAGCGCATGCCCCTCGCCACCTTCACCGAAAAGGCCTATCTCGATTACTCCATGTATGTGGTGCTGGATCGCGCGCTGCCGAATATCGCCGATGGGCTGAAGCCGGTGCAGCGGCGCATTATCTACGCTATGTCCGAACTCGGCCTTTCGGCCGCCGCCAAATATAAAAAGTCGGCGCGCACCGTGGGCGATGTGCTCGGCAAGTTCCATCCGCACGGCGACAGCGCCTGCTATGAAGCCATGGTGCTCATGGCCCAGCCGTTCAGCTATCGTTACCCGCTGGTGGACGGCCAGGGCAACTGG
>JANOTM010000236.1:0-1840 GCA_031416355.1 Gammaproteobacteria bacterium | reverse complement strand
ACCAATCTCACCCGCACCGGTAACATCGGTTCCGCCGCCATATACCTTATATTGGAAGAACTTATGTATTCAGGGAAACTGAAAAAAGGCGACCGTCTACTGTGCTATGTGCCGGAGAGCGCGCGCTTTTCGGTTTACTATATGCACTTGACGGTGGTTTAGCCGGTTGCGAGAGGGCGCATGAAAATCGACCAGGTGCCGCAGGAAACCTCGATGCTAGAAGGTCACCAGCGCGCGTGTTACGCCGTGGACGCCAACGGCCGCTACGTAGTCGTGGGCAGCCGCGGCTGGGAAGTGGAGAAGATAGTGAATGCGCAAGCCGTGGACGAGGTGCGGCGCGTCATCGAAGACGCACGCGAGCGCGTGCTGCGCGGTGAGGCCAGCCCCCTGGCGTATCACATGGCACGCTGCCAGATGGATATGGCCCTGCTGGCCGCCAATACCGGCATTTGGCGCTTGCGGGTGTGGCGTCACCTGAAACCCGCGGTGTTCGCCGCCCTTAAACCGGCATTACTGCAACGCTATGCCGATGCCCTGGGCATGAGCGTGGATGCCTTGCGCGCTATGCCCGGCGATGCTGTATGACCCCTAGCTTTGATCATCGCCACGCCGGCCATTGTGAAAGCGGCACTGTCAGCGCACTGTTGCGCCACCAAGGCCTGGACCTGAGCGAGCCCATGGTGTTCGGCATCGGCGGCGGTCTGTTTTTTCTGCACCTGCCCCTAATTAAAGTAGGCGGCATTCCGCTCACCGCCTATCGCGACGCGCCGCGCGCCATTATTAAGAATGTCTGCAAGCGCCTAGGTATATCCATGCGCCACCTGCGTTTCCGCGACCCGGAGCAGGGCATGCGCGCGCTGGATGAATTTCTCGCCCACGGCCGTCCCGTGGGTTTACAGACCTGCGTCTTCTGGCTGCCCTATTTCCCGCAGGACATGCGTTTCCAGTTTAACGCCCACAACCTAGTGGCCTACGGCAAGCGCGGCGACGATTATCTGCTAAGCGATCCGGTGTTCGAGGATACGGTCACGTGTCCCAGCGCCGACCTCAAGCGCGCCCGATTTGCCAAGGGCGTATTCGCGCCCAAGGGTTTAATCTACTATCCAGAAGCGGTGCCGCTTGCACCGAATCTGGAAAAGGCCGTACGTGTCGCCATCTACCACACCGCCAAGCGCATGGTGGACATCCCCATGCCGTTTCTGGGCGTGCGCGGCATACGCAGTTTAGCCAAACAGCTGCAGCGCTGGCCGGCGAAGAAGGGCGCAGACCGCGCCCGTGTCTGGGTCGGCAGCGTGGTGCGCATGCAAGAAGAAATCGGCACCGGCGGCGCCGGATTTCGTTTTATGTACGCGGCCTTTCTGCAAGAAGCGGCCGAGCTTTTGCGCATGCCGGCATTAGCCGAGGCCGGCCAGCAGCTAACCGAGACCGGCGACCGCTGGCGCGAGTTTGCGGTGCGCGGCGCGATGCTGTGCAAGGGCCGGGGCGACGATGCGTCGGCGTACGATGAGCTTGCCGCTATTTTGCGCGATTGCGCGGATAGGGAGGAGCGTATCTTCCGGCGGTTGAAAGAGGTGATTCGGTAAGGTGGCCTTGCTCGTTATTGCGGGTGGAGTGCTGCGGCAGCTTTGTATTCTGGACGCCCCTGCGTAATTATTATGTCATCCCCTCTCCCTTTGGGAGAGGGGTAGGGGTGAGGGCGCTTTTGCTTGGTTGTGCCGCGCTATCGTGCGGGTTTTAAAACCTAATTGCGGGTCCCGCCCCGCAGGCGGGGTACTTTACTTTGCTTGTGCAAAGAAAGTACCCAAAGAAAGCACACCCCCATCGCTCGCCGGGCAAAAAC